>JBAUJD010000503.1:0-2727 GCA_049683515.1 Thermosynechococcaceae cyanobacterium
GGCAAAAATATCAGGGTCATCTAAGCGCCCACCAATGTGTCCAATCTGCACGGTGCTCTGCGTCAATTGGGGTTGATCCACCAAGAAAACACCGCCAGTTTTTGCTTGAGACGCCTGGGGTACTGCCGGTGCCACCGCTCCTGGCTTCATGGGCCAATCACCCAGCTTCGCCTTAATCAGCTCTGTCATAGCCTGGGTGTCAAAGTCACCCACAATGCCTAAAATCATGCAGTTAGGGTGAAAATACTCTTTGTAAAACTGCGTGACATCATCGCGGCTGATGTTTGCTAGCGTTTTGTACTCCTGAATGCGGGAATAGGGACTCTCTGCGCCATAGATTAACTTGCTAAATTCTCGCCCCCCGATATCGCCAGGGTCATCATTGCGTCGTGCAATACTGCCAGAGCGCTGGGTCTTCGCCAGCTCAATTTTATCCTGGACAAAGGCGGGTTCTCGCAGGACTTCGGCAAAAAGGCTAAACACATCAGTGAGATCTTCGGTCAGAGTCGAAAAGCTAGCAGAGCCAGAGTCGTTGCCAATACCCGTCTCCACCGATGCAGCACGCTGTTCTAAAAGCTGATTGAGGGTATCAGAGTCATGTTTTAGAGTGCCGCCAGAGCGCATCACCTCACCAACAATATCGGCTAAGCCCGTCTGCTCACTAGGCTCTAACCGTTCACCGGTTTTGATCAGCAGCCGACCGCTCACTAGAGGCAGCTCGTGATCTTCCATTAGATAGACGATCAAACCATTCTCTAGCTCTAGCCGCTGATAATCTGGAATTTTGATCTCAGAGAGTTCAGGGAAAGATAGCTCGGTGTAATGCTTTGGACTCACTTTCGCTTGAGCTGGCTCCGTCAGAAAAGACAGACTCAGCAACAGCAACGGAATCGTGAGAAAGGCTACAACTCGCTTGATCAATTGGGGCCTCAATAGCTTACGGTAATGCATCAATACTCTGCCGCGTTGACGTTAATTAGGGTTGGCGCTGGGGGTTGGTGTAGGGAGTGGTATGGGTTTAGCTTTGGGGTTCGAGGTTTCTGTGGGCTGGGCGCTGGGGGTTGCTGGGATAGGCTGTGGCTTTTGAGCAACGGAGAGCAAACGGCCCACCGTGCGATTTTCAGGTCGAAATGTTTTTTGCGCCACGCGCTGAATATCGTCTGCGGTCACTGCCGAAATTTTATCTAGCTGGGCAAACAGGTTGCGCCAGCTCCCGGTTTTGACGTCATAGGCCGTCAACAAACTTGCCATACCGTCGTTAGAGCTTAGCGATCGCAACAGTCCCGCCCTTGCCTGAGTCTTAACGCGATCAAGTTCTAGGGCGGTCACGGGTTCGGTGGTCAGGCGCATAATCTCACTATTTAAGGCCGTCCCCACCTCATCAACGGAATGCCCCGGAGCCGTTAATGCATAAAACAACATCAGGTTCGGATATTTATCATTAGGGAAACTGCCCCCGCCCTCAGCACTAAGCGCTATTTTCTGGGTTTCTACCAACGTTTTATAGAGACGGGAGGTGCGACCATCACTCAAAATGCTGCCAATCATGTCGTAGACCGCATTATCGGGGTCATTCAGATTAGGGCGATGGAACCCTTCTAGATACCAAGGCTGTGAATCCAGATACTTAGTCACGGTACGCGGCTCTGTTTGGGGTGGCTCTACCACCGCGACCTTCGACGGCTGTGCCTTGGACGTAAATCGACCAAAGTAAGCTTCCGCAAGCCGCTTCACCTGCTTCGGGTTGACATCCCCTACAATAGCAATCGTCAGGTTACCGGGACCGTAGTGGGTATCGAAAAAATCTTGAACATTTTTTCGGGTCAAGGCGCGGATGTCTTGGTCATAGCCAATCACTGGGCGACGGTAGGGATGGACCTTGAAAGAGGTATCTAAAAATGCCTCCACCATCTGACCGATGGGCGAATTATCGGTTCGCAGTCGTCGCTCTTCAAGAATGACCTCTTTTTCTTTGTAGAACTCTCGAAAGACCGGTTCTAAAAACCGCTCAGATTCAGTGGACATCCATAGCTCTAGCTTATTAGACGGCAGACTATAGAAGTATTGGGTGGCATCAGAAGAGGTCGTAGCATTGAGGCCCACTCCACCAAACTGGTTGATCAGTTGCCCCATCTCGTTTTGTTTGACGTAGCTATTGGCCTTTTCTGAAACCTGATCAAATTCTGCCTGCAGCGTTTCTGCCGCAGTGGTATCGCCCTTGACCTTGGCCGCTTGAATTTGATCAAAAAGCTGATCCAAGCGCTCCAATAACGGCTTTTCTGCGGCATAGTCGGTGGTGCCAATGCGCTGGGTGCCTTTAAAGGCTAAGTGCTCTAAGTAGTGGGCAACGCCAGTCTGGCCGTCGGGTTCATCGACACCGCCAACATCTGCATAGGTGTGAAAGGCAATGGTGGGCGACTGGGGTCGTTTTAAAACAATAAACTTGAGGCCGTTTTTAAGGGTAAACTCCGTGATTTCCTTTGAAACCCGATCTAGATAAGGCTGAATTGATTGCGTCTCTTGGGTCGGTGCATTGCTCGACGGAGGCTCTTTAGCCAAAGCTGGCTCTATCATCAACGCAAGACTGGTGAGCACGAGCGCTACTAGCGCGATCGCGGTCTGTTTCCGCACCCTTGACCTCCTCAATAATTCTGAAACCACTGCGATCCTACTGTGTTTTTTCAATAATCGGGTCAAATCCCTTCCGTTCTAAAAAGCGGTTTCTGT
>JBAUJD010000504.1:0-1744 GCA_049683515.1 Thermosynechococcaceae cyanobacterium
GATCAGGACAACCTCAATCAGATTCTGGTCATCATCCCAGTTTTAAATGAAGAGTCCACCATCCAAAGCGTGATTGAATCTCTTCAAGCCCACGGACTGCAGTATATTCGAGTCGTTGATAACGGCAGTACGGATGGGAGTGTTGCGATCGCAACCCAAGCCCATGCTGAAGTCGTCCAAGAACCCAAACCGGGCTACGGTCAAGCCTGCTGGCGAGGGCTGCAGGATATTCCTGACCACATCGACTGGATCTTTTTCTGTGACGGGGATGGCAGTGATGATCTTAGTGAACTTCCCCAGTTTTTCGCCCAGCGGGAGTCCTTTGATTTTATGGTGGGAGATCGCCGCGCCACCCCCACCGGACGCGCCGCCATGACCTTTACCCAAGGCTTCGGCAACCAACTCGCCACCCGTCTGATCGCCCTGGGCTGGCAGCATCAATATCACGACCTCGGCCCCCTGCGCCTCATTCGCCGCTCTGCCCTAGAGCAAATCCAGATGCAAGATCGAGGTTTTGGCTGGACCGTTGAAATGCAGGTGAGGGCCATTGAATGCGGCCTCAAAATCTGCGAGTTGCCCGTCGGTTATCGCCGCCGTCTTGGGGGCAGATCCAAAATCTCTGGCACCCTGTCCGGCAGCATTCAAGCCGGTGTCGTGATTTTGACCACCCTCGGTCAGCTTTACCGTCGCCGTTGGCAAACACCTCAAGCAAGTGACGCCACCGATGAAAATACTGCCCCTCCAAAATTCTGGCTGTGGCTCAGTACCCTACTCCTGATCGCAGGCTGTGCCTTAACGGCTCCCTATGGCGACTTTCACAGCGTTGATTCCTTTACGCGCTTTGGCCTAGGCATTGTTGTTCTGAGCCTAGGCTTTATGGTTTCATGGCGGGTTCAGCACCTCAGCGCCGTCTGGTTTTGGGGCGTTAGTATTGCCGCCCGTTTACTGCTGCTGCCCATGAAATCGGGCGATGATATCTGGCGCTATCTCTGGGAAGGTCATATTCAAAATCTAGGGTTTAGTCCCTTTCATTACGCCCCCAACGCCGCTGCTCTCGAAGGTTTTCGAACCGCTTGGTGGGCGCAGATGAATCACCTAGAGGTCTCAGCCATTTATCCGCCCTTAGCGCAGTGGGGGTTTCGGGGATTGGCAGCTCTGTCTACCTCTGTGCTGCTGTTTAAGTGCGGTTTTGTCCTCGCCGATCTGCTCATTTGTGCGCTGCTGAGCCGCCGCTTTGGCTATGCCCAGACTTTGCTCTACGCCTGGAACCCGATTATTTTGTACTCCTTTGCCGGGGGTGGACATTACGATAGCTGGTTTTTGCTGCCCCTGGTCGCCGCTTGGCTCTGTTTTGATGCACCAGAGGTTCAAGGGGAGCTGCAAACGCTGCGATCGCTGATCTGGAGTAGCCTGTGCCTAGGCTTAAGCGTCGCGATAAAGTGGATTTCTTTACCGATTCTGAGCTTCTTAGTATGGCGAACTCTGCAGCAACGGCTGAAATGGGTACCGATTGTGGTGCTATGTAATTGCTTACCCATTGTGGTTGCCGCCCTACCCTTCTGCGCCGACGGCACCTGTCCACTGGTACCCACTGGCTCGACCTTTGTTTCTCATGGTCGCAGCGCTGAACTGATTCCCTATTTGCTAGAAAAAATTGATGTGCTCCGGTGGAATAACTGGACTTTTCTGATCCCTCTGGGGGGTGGAGGACTCTGGCTATTGCTGAAATCGCGTCGCTTTGGGC
>JBAUJD010000505.1:0-2116 GCA_049683515.1 Thermosynechococcaceae cyanobacterium
GGTCTCTGGCAAAATTGTTCCCTCTTCTACGCTAGAGCGAAAACTTGTGATCTTTGTGATTGTGTTGGCTCAGATAGCCAACACAATCAAACCGATTGGGTCAGATCAGCTGGGTCTGCCGTGACACTTCCTTCATTATTCTTGTATGCCCCGTAGACATCATTCCTCCGATGTTGGAACAATCACCTTTCAAGTCGTGAGGTCAACCCATAAACAGACTTTAAACAAAGCTGCTCTTTTCCTTAATCTGCCCTTGAGCTGGTTTTTACATCTCTCTGGGACTGTGTTTGAGGGCGCTCCTAAAATTCTTTCTTAAAAAGTATTTGAGTCTGGCGTTTCGATTAACCGCCTTGATGGGGCTGGTGATACCGACGGTTCAGTGATTCAAGGTGAAGAAACATTTGATGCTAATGGATTGAACGATCGCAACCTCATTCCGAGTAGGTAGCGACGGTCGAATGTGATATGGCGATCGCAGAGTTCTCACTCTGCATGAATATTTGGCAGAGATTTCAAGATGTTGTTAGGGGTTTTAGATTAAGAATGGATATCAAGATTAACGAAGTTCTGGCTAGCCACACTGGGACAGACAACACCAAGTTTATCGAACTCTCTAGCCCTGCAGGATCTGTTCTTGCAGGGTTAAGTTTGAAGGTGAGCGGTCCCCTCAAAAATATTGGTCGCGTTGCCCTCGAAAACGGGGCTGAGATTAATGCCTATGACCCAGCCTCTCAAAAGCTTTTTATCGTTTCAGGTCAGACCAAGCTACAGATCGTTGATCTGAGTAACCCCACTGCGCCTGTGGTTTTAGAGTCCATTGACCTGTCTGTCTTTGGCGGCGGTGCCAATAGTGTCGCCATCAAAAATGGGGTGATTGCAGTTGCGATCGCCGCTGAGAACACCGTTAACTCAGGCCAGGTAGTTTTTTTCAACGCCAATGGCGTGGTACTGGCGAGCGTGACCGTGAGGTCACTGCCCGATCAGCTTACCTTTACCCCCGATGGCACAAAGGTTTTAGTTGCCAATGAAGCAGAACCCGATAACGGCATCAATCCAGCAGGTTCGATTAGCATCATTGATCTATCGGGCGGGGTCGAAGCCCTCACCCAAGCCAACGTGATCACCGCTGACTTTGAAGCCTTTGATGGTCGAGAAGAAGAGCTACGATCAAAGGGCGTCCGCATTTTCCCTGGAGAACGTGTGTCTCAGGACATAGAACCAGAATATATTTCGGTTTCTCCCGATGGCACCACGGCCTTTGTGACGCTGCAGGAAAATAATTCTTTTGCCGTGGTTGATATAGCCTCAGGAACGGTGCAAGATATTTTGCCCCTTGGCGTTAAGGACTTCAGCAAAGGCCCAGCCGAACTGACGCAGCTCAATGTAGAGTTGCCGCTGTTAGGGGTCACTCCAGGCGGTGACCAGATTGACTTGGGCGGCCTTTCTGGGCTGTGGTTTGGCGGCACTGATGCGACGACGGGGAATCAGATTTTCTACACCATTCCCGATCGCGGCCCTAATCCTGACACCCTAGACGTTGATGGCGACGGCATTGATGAGCGCCCCTTTGCACTGCCGGATTACCAGGCTCGAATTATTAAGCTAGAGGTCACCCCTGACCGCAGCAATGTTGCCATTACTCAAGAGATTTTCCTGCGTCAGGGAGATGGCATTACACCGATCACAGGCCGATCTAACCTGGGGAATGAAGGGGTTGATGAACAGCCCGTTGATTTATTTGGCAATCCGCTGGAACTCGATCCCTTCGGCGGAGACTTTGAAGGCATCCTCGTAGACCCCAGCGGTAACTTCTGGATGGTGGATGAATATCGCCCCGCCATCTACCAATTTTCTGCAACGGGAGTCCTGCTGAATCGCTTTGTACCGGACGGCACAGCGGCTCTAGTGGGTGAAGCGGCAGGCACCTTTGGCACCGAAACGCTGCCGGATGCTTACATTAATCGGCGCAGTAATCGAGGCTTTGAAGCGGTGGCCCTCGATAGCGAAGCCGGTATTCTCTACGCCTTTATTCAGACGCCCCTCGCCAATCCTGATCGGGCCGCTTCTGATAGTTCTGATGTGATTCGGATCTTGGGCATTGATACCGCCACAGGTG
>JBAUJD010000506.1:0-3006 GCA_049683515.1 Thermosynechococcaceae cyanobacterium
CACTCGAAGACTATCAACAGGGCCGGATTACGATTGACGGCATTGAGCTATCGGCTGATTTGCGGAATATTGATGTGATTCGTAGTGAAGTGGGGATGGTCTTTCAGCAGTTCAATCTGTTCCCGCATTTGACGGTGCTGCAAAATATTACGCTGGCTCCGATTTGGGTGCGGAAGCAGCCCCGTGCCCAAGCAGAAGAGACCGCAATGCAGCTTTTAGAGCGCGTGGGGATTCTAGAGCAAGCCAAGAAATTTCCGGGACAACTTTCGGGAGGGCAGCAGCAGCGGGTTGCGATTGCCCGCGCCCTCGCGATGCAGCCCAAAATCATGCTTTTTGACGAACCCACCTCGGCCCTTGATCCAGAAATGATTAAAGAAGTGCTGGATGTGATGCGGTCTCTAGCCGAATCTGGTATGACCATGGTGGTGGTGACCCATGAAGTCGGCTTTGCGCGAGAAGTTGCCCATCGAATTATTTTGATGGATCAGGGCGAGATCGTAGAAGCTGCGGAACCAGATGCCTTCTTCAACCACCCCCAAGCTGAACGCAGCCAAAAATTTCTCTCACAAATTCTCTAGACATACCGCGTAGCCAGTTGTCGGACAGTCTTCTGCACTAGGCCAGCGACTTTTGAGTGAGCTGATTCACCATCTCAATAAACTCCTTCGACTGAAATGATGTGTCAAGACAGTCTGTTGCCCCTGCACGACGTGCACGAGATCGATCGATACGATGCCTTGGCTCTGCGAAGATCACAATGGGGATTTGCTTCAGTGCAGGCATTTGCCGCAGCGCTTGACACAGTTCATAACCGTTACTATTCGGTAACTGGGCATTCATAAGAATGAGATCGGTCTGGCAATGGGCCAATTTTTCCAGCGCTAAGTTGGGGTGCAGAATACTCAGCACATCATACTCAGACGTATTCAACAGATCTTGAACCTGCTGCTGCGAAGTCTGGTTTGCATCAATGCAGGCCACGGTTGGAAATCCTGATTTTGCCTGTGGTACATGTTGATAAGGCTGAAAATCCAGCAGTTTTTTCTCAACCAAAGGACGCAGCAGTTTAGCGACGTCAGTGAGGCTCATGTCTAAATGAGGGGCAATTTGATAGAGACAGAGGTTTTGACTCAGAATATACTTCAGGCGGTGGAATAATTCGAGAGAGTGGGTTTCAACCATCGCCATGGATAGTTGATGTACATCAAGAATGTAAGGACGATTAAAGGGGGTTCCCAGATGTGGCCACAGCTCTTTCCACTGCGTCATCAGCGTACGAATCGGCAAGATGGCTCTCTCGAAGGGCATCGACACCAGTAGCGGATCGAGTTTGACCAAATTTTCAAACTGGACCTGAGTGGCAGGCACCGCTAGAACTTGTACCAAAGCCTCTTGAGTCAAATACAGCAACAACTGCCGAAGCTGACTCAAAGACAACTGTCCCGACTGCCAGCAATAACATAAAAACTCATAGTCTGAGGGAAATTGAGCCAAATCGACTAAACTCAAACCGAGACGAGAGCGGTTGAGGGCGTAGCTCAGTCGTTCACGGTGACCAACGGTACTGTGGGCAAAGTGAACATCACCGCGACTCAGATATACGCGCCAGCTAATGGATGCGTCATTGGGGTCTTGGGCAATTAAACGACCCGAAATATTCAGGGGAAGCACCCGTCGCAATGCACCTGCAGGGGAGGTCTCGACGTTAGTGCCAAGGAGATTAGGGTTTGCGTTCAACGACATTGGCAAAACAGCCAGCGAGGGGGATAGGAGCAGCTACAGGCTAGAGCCATATCTGCTGTGCTACAAAGATAGTTGACTCTAGGTTGCCCCCAAACGCAAGTACTTTCATCATCGGTAGGAGTATTTTGTTTAAGTGTTGAGAGGCTGGCGATGAATTCAGGAGGCCGGATTGGCTCGATTCGAGGAATTCCGATACAAATTGATCGGTCATGGTTGGTCATTGTAACGCTACTGACGACGGCCAATGCGCTGACCTTTACTCCTCAGTTTGGCGTTGTTACCGGATTCCTAGCAGGCTTTATGATGGCGCTGCTGCTGTTTGGGTCCGTCCTGCTGCACGAGCTAGGCCATAGCGTCATTGCTCAAGCTCAGGGGATTCGGGTGCTCTCGATTACATTGTTTTGCTTTGGGGGAGTCGCCGCAATTGAGCGTGAATCTAGCTCCCCTGGAAAAACACTGCAGGTTGCTATAGCAGGTCCAGCCGTCAGCCTCATTCTCTTTTGTCTCTTTACGACCCTAGCACCGCTATTCTCTGGCAGTAGCTTAATTCATGAGCTCTTGGTTAACTTGGCAAGCATCAATTTGGCGCTGACGCTCTTCAATCTCATTCCGGGGCTACCGTTAGATGGCGGTCAGGTGCTCAAGGCAATCATTTGGCAGATCACCGGCGATCGCATTCAGGGCTTTCGCTGGGCCGCAAATAGCGGCAAAGTGCTGGGGGTCGTTGCGATCTCAATCGGTCTAACCCTTACCGTCGCTGGACAGTGGGGCGGGCTATGGATGGCATTGCTTGGCGGTTTTATTTGGCGCAACGCGACCCGTTACGGACAGCTCACTCAACTGCAGAGCGCCCTGTTAAAGCTTGTGGCTGCTGACGCGATGACTCGAAACTCTTGGGAGGTGACGGCCAGCAGCCTCCGCCAGTCGATTTCTAGATTTTTGCCTGTGGCTCAAGAGCATGTGGTACAAGAGCAGACCCCTCTGCTAAACGTGATTAATCATCTGGAGCGATCTCAACAGAGAGCCATTACTGTTCTCACACCGGGAGGCTATGTGGCTGGGGTTATAGACCGGGGCGATATTGTCGGTGCCGTTGCTCGTCAACTCAAGGCACCCCTTTCAGAGGGACAGATTGAGCAGATTAAGCGGCAGGGACTCTATCCCCAAGAGCTGCCCCTGGTTGCGATCGCACAAACCATCACCCCTGTGGCTGCACACCTCAATTAATCTCAATGTAGATAAAATTCTGCCTGGGTTGTTCCC
>JBAUJD010000507.1:0-7035 GCA_049683515.1 Thermosynechococcaceae cyanobacterium
CGTATACCCTAACTCTTCTGCTGCTGATCGTGGACTCACCTGCGGATCAACCGGTAGCGGTTGCAGTGCTGGGGCGTGGGCGCAGGGAATCTGAAAGGTCCGCACCACCAGATGACTAATGACGGCTTCTGCCCCAGCAAGGGGATCAACCCCTTGCCCCTGACGATAGTTCTGGAGTGCGACCGCTTCAATGTCGTCGGGGAAGCGGGCAACCACTGCTATTGCATCTGCCCCCAATGCATCAATAGATCGCTCCACCGCTCGTAGCAAACTATCAGGGTTTTCAATGGTGCCCCAAGTGGCCCCAGAAGCCGCTGTTTTCAGGGTCACATTTAGGGGGGCATCGGTTACCACCACATCGGTCAAGCGCAGCCCTAAGGTTGCGCGGGCGGCGTCGGCAACCTGGAGGTGACGCAGGCGTAGATCGGGTTCAATGCCTTGGTCGAGCACAAGGCCGATGCGGTTGCTTCGGACAGGACTCAATCCCCAGTTGCCAGCGGCGTATTGATCGAGGCCGTAGCCTTCGACATAGAGGGCGTTGTCGATGGGCCAATAGAGCTGCGCCCCGTTCATAACGTTGGGGTGGGTGATGATGCGATCGCATACTGTGGCAATGCCCCGCGCCACCGGCAGCGCATCCCCGGCATAGCCACCGATGTCAGCCCCAATTCCGGTGGGGACAACTAGCGCAACGGTGAAGGGTCGCTGGGTCAATCCGCTAGTACAACCGCTTCAACCTGGGCAATCTCTTCATCCACTGCCGTGATGGCCCAGCGTAGGGGTTCACCCTGTTCTTTGAGTTGGGTTGTGATCGCTTCCTGTAAGGCTTCAGGGGATGCCTGTTGTTCTACTTCAGCCGTAATAAAGTGTGTTGTCATGAGAACTCCGAGATGAATATGCTTGGATAGAATTGCAAAAATCACTAAGCTCAGGTCTGTCCAAATTGACGGTCATACACCTCTGATTCTTTACCCGTCACAATCTTCAGGTTAGAACGAGGGTAAGACACACAGAGGAGGGCATAGCCATCGGCCAATAGCTCTGGCCCCAGACCCATGGCATCGTCTTGGGCCACTTCGCCCTCAAGAATCTGAGCCGCACAGGTCGTACAGACCCCTGCATTACAGGAACTGGGTAAATCAACATCAGCAGCATAGGCTGCTCGTAAAATCGTCTGATCGTCCGAGACTTCTAGGGTGTGAACGTTGTTGTTATGGTGAAGTTCAACGGTGTACGTGTTGGACATAGGATTGCAGCAGTGGTGTTGTGAGGGTCGTTATAGCCGGTGGAACGGTAAAGCGTCTGTCCGTACAGCCTAAAACCATGGCGTCTATTATTTCATATTCTCGCCAGCCTTGTCGGCGTGCCTAAACCTTCACCTTTTTGTTCCGAAGGATGTGACCGAGATCACGCTCATTCTTGATTTCTGATGTCTCAATAGAAGAGAACCCCTTGGTGAGGCCCCTCTCTCGTGTCAGTATCTACCTCTTCTGCTCCCAAGCAACGCAAGCACATTGCGCCCGAACGTCATGTCATCGTGATCGATGACGGCAATCGACGGGCGATCTCTTTGGACGCAGCGGCCTATGCGATAGGACGAGATCAGTCTAATGCCATTGTGCTCAACAGCAGCACTATCTCTCGAAAACATGCGATGCTACTGCGTCTACCGATTCCAGGTGAAAATCGCTATCGCTACCGCCTCATTGATGGCGATCCCACTGGCAAACCTAGTGCCAATGGGATCTTTGTGAACGAACAACGCTGCAGCTCTCATGAACTCGTCAATGGCGACACCCTCAGTTTTGGACGCAAAATTCGAGCGTCTTACCTCACGGTGACGATGGAAGAAGCTGAATTTACGAAGTATCTTGAGTCCATCGAATTCCATAGTCTTAAATCAAATCTCGTCAATAGCACAGCGACTTTAGTTCACAGTGCAGATGATGTTCCCACAGGGGGGCAGGCGCACAAGCCCCCGACCCTAATTCAGCAGGCAGGCCCAGATGCCAAAGGGACTATTTGTGAAGCGGTTGATATTCATAAACTGATGCCAGTAGACCCAGCTTGGAAGGGTTGGCTGTCTCGCTATCGTCTCGGCCTGATTGCTGCGTCAGTGCTGGCGACTGTGGGCCTCGGCGTATGCCTAGCGATCGCTGGAACAAACTCTCAGGCGAAAAAGAGCGCTGTAGTGATGAACGTATCTCGCACTGCGTAATCAGGTTACGGTAGCGGAGCTTTTGGGAAAAAGCGATAGCTATCGAGAATTTCTTGCACCGTATCCTCAGCGGCATCCACCTGTGACTCTAAAATATAGATTCTAGGCGCAGAGACCATCTGATCAACTTGCCGGATGAAAGTTCTACCCAGCAGAGTGCCATTAGGGGTCGAAAACTGTACTTTGACTCTGACATGATCGTCAAAAAATTCGGGTTCTGCAAGTCGGTAATCGGGTCTTGATCGATAGGTTTCTCGGAGGGTTTCGGTCGCGATTTCGCCAAGCTGATTTTGGTTAAAGGTGCGATTGGCGCGGAAGAGATTAATTAAGATGGTGCTGCCGGTGTCTGGATCCGTCCAGACCACGATGGCTTCATTCGGCTTACTGTTATCTTCGCGCTGCCACGTTCTAGGAACCTTAATCGTGAATAGATTATTCTCGTGGGTATAGTCAACGAGATCACCCATCTTCTCCTGGAAGGGGTCGTCTTCTTCAGACGTCGGAGAAGGTGCATCGCTCGGTTGTCCATCTCCTGAACGACGGTCAGGATTATCCTGATCGCCAGCATCTCGGTTGCGGGTCGGTTCTGTGGTGCCGCCGCCGCCAATTAGATTGGTGATGGCAGGTACGGCTAAGGCTCCACCAGCAATCACGACAATTCCAGCAATCAGCCACACCCAAATTTTAGGTCCACTGGGCTGAGAGACCGAGGCCGCAGGTATGGAGTCGTTTGGAGGCGGAGCCGTTGGGGTAGGCGGTGGAACTGCGGCCTGAGCCACATCGTTTGGAGGAGGCGCAGGCGGTGTGGGCGGACGATTGGTGGAAATAATAGTGGGTGGAACGCCACCCACCTCTGGCGGTGAGACACCACCCGAACTGACAACATCTGTCGCTGGAATAGGACAGGTGGCACTGAGCTGCAGCCGTCCGAGCTGAATGGTGTTCGTGGAACCGAGGGGGACTTCACCAGAAGGTAACGGTTGACCATTGATAATGGGAGGATTGCTGTCTCGAAGCGATCGCACATAGAACCCTCCGCATCGGGCATCATAGAAGATTTCAGCCTGAAGCCCTGAAACACTACTCTCGTTGAGAACAATATCGCAGCGATTGGGGTCGCGACCCAGCCGAATCGTTCCCGGATTTTTACTCGGATATGGGGGGATAATGACTTCTGTTCTGGGGCTACCGCCCTCTAACCATGTCAGGGTCAACTCAGTCATAGACCTATCCTCAAGCTGACTAAATTATGCCAGATGTTTGCCCCCGATCAGTCTACTGAGATGTGGAGAAAAGCAGATAGAGAGAAAGCTAGCGAGAATGACTATGGGGTTCAAGACGTCTATGCGTCATTGCTGCGAGGAGCCATGGGCTTATTCCTTTCAATATCATCAATTCTCTAGAGCTGCTAATCTATAGCAGGTAGAGCATCCCTTAGGCATCGAACTGAAATCTAAAATCCTTGCGAAGATAGACAAAGAGCGGATCAAAAATCGACTAAACTCATCATAAGAAGAATGGCTTGTAGACAGAGGCTCAACTGCGACTAAGACAAAGCTTATCTATTGTCTATATCTACTTCCATTGCCCTAAATCGTCGTTACTGAGGCTCAATATTCAAGAAGATGACTCAAAACGAAAAAGAGATTAAAAAGAAAATCTTATTTATTGTTGGCCCAGTAACGCAAGACTCAGGAATCCTTAGACATATTCTTGAATTAGCACAAGAACTATCTCACAAAGATTATGATACTGGTCTTGTCACACGCTTGATGGGAAAAAAATTAGGACAACTCGAACCTTCGAAGAAATACTTTGCTCAGTTCAATGACTACCTTGAATATTTCTATGTCAAATCCCCTAATCTTGGATTGGGCCGTACCTTCGCTGAAAGACTCAGAAATATATATTTTATTTTTAGAAGTTTCTATGAACTAAAAAGTGTGATTGATGATTACAGGCCAGATATTATACATACTCATTCCCTGTCTTCTTGCTTTCAGGTCAATGCCCTTCAATACATCAAGATAATCCCGCATATCACAACCTTGCATCAAGATCTCAGTAAAAAATATGAAAAATATCATATCAGCACTCCAGAAAAAAATAATTATAAGCACATCATAAATTACTTCTATGATACAATCTCTAATATTGGAAAAAGATCGATTATTAAAAGCAGTTTTATTGCTATTAGTGACGAGATGAAGACACAGATTCGTGATGATTTAGGAGTAAGGGAAGAAAAAGTAAATTTAATTTATCATGGCGTAGATCCTACTCGATTTAAAAAAATCTCTACAAATGAACGTATTAGATCTAGAAAAGAATTTGGAATTCACAATAATGCTAAAGTAGCTTGTCTTGTCGGGAGTTTGATTGAGCGAAAAGGGCATGACATTTTGATCGAGTCTCTTTCAATTCTTAGGGCAAAAAATATAGACGTTGTTGCAGTGCTTGCGGGGACTGGAGATGAGAAGTGGAAGCAGAAGATTGAAGGCATGGCGATAAATCTAGGCGTTCGCGATCTCGTTAACTTTGTGGGTTTTACAGATACATTTAAAGTTTTTTCTGCTGCAGATATATTAGTAGCACCGAGTCGATATGAGGCATTCCCTTTAGTGTCAATCGAAGCAATGCTAAGTGGAATCGTTCCCATTCGTACACCTACATCCGGAAGTCAAAATCAAATCACAGAGGGAGTCGATGGCTTTATCGTCCCTTATGAGGATGCTGAGGCATTGGCAGACACGATGAAGCTCATTCTCTTTGATGATTCTCTTAGAGAGCAGATGTCTGACAATGCGATCAAAAAAGCACAGGAGAAATTTACTAGAGATAGAATGGTCAACCAAACATTATTGGCCTATCAAGGCTGCCTGAATTCAGTCAAAAAAACAACATCTGTATAAGTTGAATGCCTGTTATTGCATTTAGGGCGTTTGTCAATATTGCGAGCAATAAAAAATGTGAAAAATTAGAAATAAGAACGCATGAAATATCCTCGTTTTCAGTAAAGGCGTTATAAGGTCTTAAAACATGAAAAGTATTTATATAGATGGAGAATATCTTGATAACAATAAGGATTGGCATCTAGAACATTCTCCGTGGAAGGCTGAAAAAATTCAGGAAATCTTAAGCCAAAATCAAATCTCTTTTGACTCTCTGGTAGAAGTTGGCTGTGGTGCAGGGGGGATTTTATATGAGTTAACAAAGTATTATCGTGATGCCGATATAGAAGGCTTTGACATATCTCCCCAAGTGGAGGATTTATGGAATCAGCTCCCTGAAAATAGTATTAATCTACAGGTTAAGGATTTTTTAAAGTCAGACAAATTTTATGATGTATTGCTTTTAATAGATGTCTTTGAGCATATACCTGATTACCTAGATTTCTTGAATTCAATAACTTCAAGATCTAAACATTTTATTTTTCACATTCCCCTCGATATGAATGTGCAAGGACTCCTCAGAGAGCTGCCAATTCGCCATAGAAATACAGTGGGTCATCTTCATTATTTCTCAAAATCGACAGCGATTCGTACCCTTGAAGATAGTGGGTTCAAAATCATTGATTGTTTCTATACGGCAGAAGATTTAGAGCTGAAGACAAGCTTTAATAAGAGGCTGCTTGCGCCTGTTCGGAAAGTCTCATTTAAGCTTAAACCTGATTTGACCGTGAAGCTTTTGGGTGGCTGGTCATTAATGGTTTTGGCGCAGGCTTCAGAGCATTCAAGCTGATGGCGTAATTTACCCTAGAATTAGAATACTGATAGGTTTTGTCGCTGTAATTATGTTGACTCAAGAGAAACGACGCAATTGGCAACCCATCATTAAGCAGTTTGAAAAAATTGCTGGCAAACAAGGGGTGGTGGTAACCCCCGAAGAGCGGTCTGTCTATGAATGTGATGGGTTACCCAGCTATCGAGAACTGCCGAGTCTAGTGGTGTTACCCCGCACAACTGAAGAAGTGGCTGCGGTTGTTGAAATTTGCGATCGCAACAATATCCCCTTCGTCGCCCGTGGCTCTGGCACCGGGCTTTCTGGCGGAGCCTTACCCACAGTCGGTTGCGTGCTGATTGTGACCACCCGCATGAATCAGATTTTAGGCGTGGATTTAGAGAATCATCGTGTCGTCGTGCAACCCGGAGTGATCAATGCCTGGGTTACTCAGGCCGTCAGCCATGCCGGTTTCTACTACGCGCCCGATCCTTCCAGCCAAATTATTTGCTCCATTGGCGGCAATATTGCCGAAAACTCTGGAGGCGTCCACTGCCTGAAGTACGGGGTTACCACCAACCATGTCCTGGGCATGAAGATGGTGCTCACCGATGGCTCCATCATCGATCTGGGAGGAAAAGTCCCGGAGATGCCGGGATATGATCTGACGGGTATCTTTGTGGGGTCGGAAGGGACGTTGGGGATTGCCACAGAAATTACCCTCCAGATTCTAAAAAAAGCAGAGACAATTGCAGTGTTGCTAGCAGACTTCACTGATATTGAAGCGGCTGGGGCCACCGTGGCCGACATCATTGCGGCGGGTGTTATCCCAGCAGGCATGGAGATTATGGATAATCTCAGCATTAATGCCGTTGAAGATGTCGTCAAAACGGACTGTTATCCCCGTGATGCCGGGGCCGTGCTGCTAGTGGAGCTGGACGGCATGGCGGTCGAAGTGGAAGCCAGTCGCAAACGGGTTGCAGACATTTGTCGCCAGAACGGAGCGCGAGACGTGACGGCAGCCAGCGATGCGGCCACCCGCGACAAAGTGGGGAAGGGCCGCAAGGCTGCCTTTGCCGCAGCCGGGAAAATGAGTC
>JBAUJD010000508.1:0-3790 GCA_049683515.1 Thermosynechococcaceae cyanobacterium
ATAACGGCGCAGTGGTCGTTGATTTAGGTAACTTACCCAACGCCACCGGCCCCGGTGCCCCTACAGGTGCCTATGGCTACGTCCGGTTCCGCGCCAAAGTCAATCCCTAAAAGCTACGCCGCTGAAATCCCCTCACCTTGAGGTCTCAATATTTATGGAATAGATATTTCTGCTGCTTTGACTCTAGGTATGAGTGCGATCTCAGGTATTACCTGACAAACTGAGACACGCGGCAGTACACCCACAACTCGGAGAACTCCCTGCATCGGCTACTATCAAATCAGTAATAGCATCTAGGCATAGCCCATGCTACGTGAAAACCTGAAACAAGAACTTGATCAGCTCACCGATAATCAACTCAAAGAAATCGCTGCTCTCATCTCCTCAATCAAAACCCAACAGTCAACTCAGGCTCGCCCATTTTGGCAACGAGGAACTCCTGACGAGCGAGTTCAGGATCTTCTCGCATGGGTTGCTCAGCTTCCTAAAATCGGTATTACCTTATCCGATGAAGCCTTCGATCGGGGCAATATTTACGAATAATGCCTCGATATCTGCTAGACACTAACGTTGTTTTGCGGTTAAGTAACCCTTCTGATGCTCAACATGGTTTAGTAACAGATGCGATATCAACTCTTCTCCTTCAAGGCGATGAGTGTTGGCTCACGGCACAAATTTTAATTGAGCTGTGGGTCGTTGCGACCCGTCCAACTGACGTCAATGGTCTAGGTTGGTCGATTGAGCAAACACGCAGCATAATTGACCAACTGCTTGATCGTTTTCCCATCACCGAAGAAGGATCACTGATTTTCACAAATTGGCTGACGTTGGTAACTGATAATCGTATAAAAGGCAAGCGTACTCATGACGCTCGTATCGCTTCAGTCATGTTGGCGTCTGATGTTAATCACATTCTAACCTTGAACCCGAAAGACTTTGCTGGCATCTCAAACATCACGGTCGTGCAGCCTCATGAAGTCGTTGAGACTGCTGCTGAGGATACTGATGCCGAATAAATTAGCATTAACTAAAACCACAAGCACAGACCTCTATGAGGTCTAAGATCTCGGCAACATTATCTAGATTTTTAATCTTTGCACCGAGCTGAACGGGCTGCATCTTATAGATGGGTGATGGTGAAGATGACGGCTGTTCAAGCTGATCTAACCCCATTCTTAAAAGTGTATTGACGGCTTTTTTAAAGCTAGAAAACTTGTTCAGTTGACTCAAACGGGCAACCACATCGTCATCTAAGGTCAATGTTGTTCTCATGCATCAAAGCTTCATAACAGTAACGACTTGATGCTAGTCGATATTGAATCATTTTGTAAATAAAGAGCTGTAATCAGTATTTATACCGATCACTTTAAAGTCAGATTTGGGTGTCCTAAAGATAGGGGGAGTATAGCCTCTTTTTGAAATCGAACGGTCGCCCCAATCAAAATCATAAGTCCCTTGATATCAGCACTGTCACTGGAAGCATTAGGACTTGATTCACAAGACTACTTTGCGTCTTGCTAGCTCTCATCATTAACGGCGGACCCTCATGAAACGCGCGCATCGATCGCTCAATGCCCTGCTGGCACTCACCCTGATTCCCTCCACTTCCCTGCTGTGGTCTGGGAGAGAAGTGCGATCGCAAACAACCTTCGGCAACATGTGCGCCACTCCCGGCAAAGACGGCATCGATAGCGGCACGATTAGCGTTGTAAACAGCTACTTCCCCGGCACCGCCTCCATTAATGCCGGGGCTACCTCCATCACAGTCGGAGCTATCAACTCAAGCGGCAACCAGACCGCTATCACCGCCGGGGATTTACTGCTCGTCATTCAAATGCAAGATGCCGACATTAATTTCACCGACACCAGCAACTACGGGGCAGGCACTGGCACAGGGTCCGGTGTCACAACCCTAAACAACACCGGACGCTATGAATATATCGTCGCCCTCAACTCTGTCGGCACCAGCGGCGGCCTCGTCCCAATCAGAGGTGCAGGCTCTGGGGGTGGGCTGATCAATGGCTATCGCCAGCGAGCGGCTAACGTCGCCAGCAATGGAAAAAGCACCTATCAAATCATTCGAGTGCCGCAATATACAGACGTGTCCCTGAGCGGCACCATTCGAGCGCCCGGAGCCTGGAACGGCACCAGTGGCGGCATTGTTGCCCTAGACGTTGCCGGTACCTTCACAATGAACAATGGTCAGATTGACGTGAAGGATAAAGGGTTCCGGGGCGGCGGCGGCACCACCATTACCGATACCTACCCTGCTGGCGAAGATGAATCCTATCGAACCTCTGGTGCAACCCGAAGGGGCGGCATGAAAGGTGAAGGCATTGCCGGAACGCCCCTCATAACGTTTAACGGCCAGGAAGTCAACGGCATCTTGGGCCTCGTTGATACGGGGATTGACGGCTATCCTCGTCTGCAGTCCCAGGACAACGTGAGCTACAGCAGCACCACCAACGGCACCGCCAACGGCGGCAGTCGGGGGCGAGGGGCACCGGGCAACGCTGGCGGCGGCGGTAACCAGCATAACGCTGGCGGCGGCGGCGGCGGCAACCGGGGCGTTGGGGGGCAAGGGGGTAACTCCATTAACTCACCACCGGCAACAGAGAACCCAGCCACGGGCGTCAGTAAACCCGTTGGGGGTAAGGGTGGCTCTGCCATGACCGCAGCCCTAGACCGAATTATTATGGGCGGCGGCGGCGGCGCAGGGGATGCCAACAACGGCATCGCCGGCAGCGGTGGCCCTGGGGGCGGTATTGTCATGGTTCGAGCCGGGGCCATAATCGGATCGGGCTTGATTAGCGCCACGGCCAAAGATGGTTTGCTCACCCCCACCGACGACGGTGGGGCCGGGGCTGGGGCTGGCGGCAGCATCGTAATCACTGCCAAGGGCGGCAGTCTCGCCAATATTACCCTCAGCGCCCAAGGGGGCAAAGGGGGCGATGCCAATACCGCCACGACGGTTCCCTATGATTTTGGGCCGGGCGGTGGGGGTGGGGGCGGCGTGATCTACTCATCGCTGCCCACAGGAAGCACCAATGTCTCTGGAGGACAACCCGGCAAATCATTCAATGGTCAGTTGGGGGGAACAACCGGCGTCACCCGAGGGGCACAGCCGGGAACACCAGGGCAAGTCTTTACGAGCGTCGCACCGACTCAAATTCCAGGCATCCAGTCTGGCACAGACTGTTCGGCTACTTTATCTGGCTCCGTTTGGGATGATCTTGATGGCTCCATTACCCAAACAACGGGTGAGAACGGCACCAACGCCGGGGGGCTTTTTGCCTATGCTGTCAACGGCAGCGGTCAAGTGGTGGCGAGGGCGATCGTTCAAGCCTCAGGTACCTACAGCCTTTTGGTGCCCAATAACGCCAGCTACACCCTGCGACTCTCGACAGATGGGAGCCGCAACCCCGGTCAATCGGCCCCTATAGCCAGCCTTCCCAACGGCTGGAACCATACAGGCGAAAATCTCAACGGCACCCCAGAAACCATTACACCGGGCGAAATCGCGGTGACGGTGGGTACTAATAATGTCATTAATCAGAACTTTGGCATTCGACAAGAAGCCTCACCCGCTGCCGGGACAATGGTCATCAATGAAGTGTTGTTCCGGCAAACAGGAGGAACCAGTGCTGCGGCCAACGACGAATTTATTGAGCTATACAATGCATCTAATGCACCCGTAGACATCAGCGGCTGGCAGCTCTTAGACGGCAACCTAATCGCCAATGATACCGATGGCGGTGGCGGCATTAATGGTGGCCCCATTGGTGGTGCT
>JBAUJD010000509.1:0-4471 GCA_049683515.1 Thermosynechococcaceae cyanobacterium
CAACAAAGCCTTTATGGAGAGCTTTTTTGCAGCTCCCAGAGCGGCTTTCCCTGGCGTTGACCCAGCCGATATTCCTGCCCATGAGTTTGCGTGGTGGCAGGCGGTGGCTCGCCAAAGCTTTACGCGCGTCGGCGTCATTGAGCAGTTCACTGACTTTGATGCTTTCTTCAAGATTTTGTTTGATCACTTCGCCAAAGCCGATCCCTGGATTATTTATCCTGACGTCATACCCACGCTGCAGCGTTGGCAACAGCAGGGGATTACTCTTGGCGTAATTTCTAACTTTGATACGCGCCTGCATCAGGTGCTTGACGTGCTGGGTTTAGCGCTATTCTTTAGCTCTGTCACCATCTCGACTGCGGTGGGAGCCGCTAAGCCTCAACCTGAAATATTTGAGGCGGCGCTGGCAAAACATCAGTGCGAACCCAAGCAGGCCTATCACATTGGCGATAGCTGGTCAGAGGATTATCAAGGTGCGATCGCAGCCGGTCTACAAGGCGTTTGGCTCTATCGCCAGGAAGACGCCATCGAACCAGAACGAGTGTCAGCCTCGCCGATCACGACCCTTGCAGAGCTACAGTTTAGCCCGTAGGGCTAGGGCGATCGCCATAATCACAGTGGGGCTGAGCACTAACGCTAGAGCCACGGCACTAACGGCAGGAATCGGAAGCAGTGGCCCGACCTCTTTAATCGCCACTGAAATCACCGCAGAGAGAACTAAAATCTTGGCAAGGAATCCCCCAAGGCTGGAATCGATAGTCATTGATGATGCTCTTTGTTTAACCCCAGGGAGGGATGTGAATTGGGGCACAAGACCCTAGAATTATTGTAGTTGCCAGCCTGAACTCAGACGATGCCTATTTTGCTCGTTGATGATGAAGTCGAACTTACGAAACCGCTGAGCCGCCTCCTAAAGCGAGAAGGATACGAGGTTGATATTGCCGACAATGGTGAAACAGCGTTATTGCTGATTCAGGACCATGAGCAGCAGGGGAACGCTTACCAGTTGCTGATTTTGGACTGGATGTTACCGCATCAAAGTGGCTTAGAGATTTGTCAGGAATTGCGATCGCAAGCCATCACCACCCCGGTCCTGTTTCTCACCGCAAAAGACACCCTCGACGATCGCGTTCAGGGTTTAGATGCTGGGGCCGATGACTATTTAGTCAAACCCTTTGAGCTGAGAGAACTATTGGCTAGGGTGCGAGCACTGATCCGCCGCAGTGAACAGCTCAAATCAGACGGCACCGACCCAGCGACTCAGCGCCTTCAGGGCGAAGGCATCGAGCTAGACCTCGATAGTCAAGTCGCCTATCGAGGGGGACGGGCGATCTCACTATCTGACAAAGAGAGCCGTCTATTGGCCTACCTGTTGCACCATCCTCAACAACTTTTAACCCACGAAGACATCTATCAACAGCTTTGGTCCGAAGGAGAAGTCCCCAATAGCAACGTTCTTGCGGCCCAAGTTCGATTGTTGCGCCGTAAGTTAGGGAGTCCTACGGCCCTGCCCCTGATTCATACTATTTATGGAAAGGGCTACTGGTTCAGTGCGACCGCCCCCTAGGTTAAGAGATGGAGGTTGCATTTAAGATTTTTCTGCGTAGAAGCATTCTCTCCGGGAGATATATATTGCAGGGGTACACTGCGAAGAAGGGTTTACTGAGTGGAATGTTCAGTAAGCCCTTGGCCTAGGTCAGCTAAACAGTGGTCTTGGCGCGTATATCTGTTCTCTTTGCCAATCAATCTGGCGATCGCAACATGCGCCACGGGTTGTAAACCTAACCTAAACTTGAGTAGGACTATCCCCAAGTTTGTGTTGAAGAGAGAAAGACTGTGACTGCATTGACCGTCTCCTTGACTGAGGTTGCTCAGCATACCCGTGCTGCCGCTCAAGATCTAGCGGGATTAAATGCTGATGCTAAAAATCAGGCACTAGAATCCGTGGCCCTAGCGCTAGAGACTGCCGCTCCAGAGATTTTGTCTGCGAATGCAAAGGACTGTCAGTTGGCCCAAGAGTCAGGCTTGGCAACGGCGCTCTATGCTCGTCTGAAGCTGGATGCGAATAAATTGGCCGGTGCGATCGCAGGGATCCGCAACGTCGCTACCCTTGCCGATCCTGTAGGAACCCTGCAACTCCACCGAGAACTCGACACGGGCCTAGAACTACAGCGCCTAAGCTGCCCGTTAGGTGTCTTGGGAGTCATCTTTGAAGCCCGTCCCGATGCGGTGATGCAAATTGCAGCCCTCGCCATCAAGTCTGGTAATGGGGTCTTACTCAAGGGCGGTCAAGAAGCGATTCATTCTTGTCAGGCACTGGTGCAAGCCATCCATCAGGGATTGGCCGCTAGCGATGTCGCGCCTGAGGCGGTAGCCCTACTGACCAGCCGAGCAGAAACGCTAGAGCTATTGAATCTTGATCAGTACGTCAATCTCATCATTCCCCGTGGCTCGAATAGTTTTGTTCGTTTTGTCCAAGAGAACACTCGCATTCCCGTTCTAGGCCATGCCGAAGGGATTTGTCATTTATATGTAGATGCTCAAGCTGATATTGACTCAGCGATTGCCGTCGCAGTAGATTCAAAAATTCAGTATCCTGCTGCCTGTAATGCCATTGAAACACTGTTGGTACACCGAGATATCGCCCAAGCATATCTACCCAAGGCCGTAGCAGCATTGCAAAAACATCATGTTGAACTACGCGGAGATGACACCGTTCAAAGCATTGTAGAAATGGCACCCGCCACCGAGGCTGATTGGGCCACTGAATATAGCGATCTGGTGCTGTCAATTAAGGTAGTGGACTCTTCAGAAGATGCGATCGCACACATCAATACCTACGGTTCCGGTCATACCGATGCGATCATGACCACGAATGAGCAAACAGCGACAACCTTCTGCTCTAGAGTCGATGCGGCTGGCGTGTTCCATAACTGCTCAACTCGGTTTGCCGACGGCTTCCGGTATGGCTTTGGCGCTGAGGTGGGGATTAGCACCCAGCGAATGCCCCCTCGTGGTCCTGTGGGTTTAGAAGGACTGGTGACCTATAAATATTTGCTGCGAGGTCAGGGGCAAATTGTCGCCACCTATACCGGTGAAAATGCCCGTCCCTTTACCCATCGAAATTTGTAAGGTACACGTCGTATGGAGCATTCTGCCACTGTTGCATGATGATGAGTCAGATAAAACATCATTGAGTCGAGATGTGCTAGTTTTGTCTTGCGTATGTATGACAACTGCCCAATGAGAATTAACGCCCGTTTAGACGATGAGTATGCGATGAAGCTGAGCTATCTACAGCGTCAGGCGAATCAGAGTGTTACAGAGGTAATTAAGGCAGCATTAGATGCCTATTATCAAGCGCTCACACCAGTGGAAGCACTAGATATCTTGACTCAGAATGGCTTTATTGGATGTGGCGAGGCCGAAGCAAATTTATCTAGGCAGCACAAGGCCAAATTGAGGGAAGGTCTGGAGGGTAAGTACGATAAGCCATTGTGATTATTGTTGATACGGGGTTCTGGCTGGCACTTGCGAACCGCAAAGATGACCATCATCAGCAGGCAACGACTGCCCTCACTCATCTTCAGGAGCCGCTGATCACCACTTGGCCAGTGATCACTGAGACCTGTTACCTGCTGCTGCACCGATTGGGAACTGACGCTCAGGAGCGGTTTATCCTGAGCCTTGATCAGGGGGCCTTTGCCGTGTTTGATTTAGCACCCAAACAGAGTCTTCAAATCCAATCATTAATGCACCAATATCGAAACTTGCCGATGGATCTAGCAGATGCATCGTTGGTGATCCTGGCTGAGCACTTGGGGCATGGCCGGATTGTATCGGTGGATGAGCGTGATTTTAATACCTATCGCTGGAAAAATAAGCATCCCTTTGAAAACTTGCTGCTGTTATGGAACTGATGAGCAACTTCTCTGTGGGCATCGTAATGGAATACAGTGCTAACTACATTCCGACATAGGAATGTTCAAATTCAACCTGGCCTCATATAATGCGAGAGCGAATCGTCAGGGAAAATCCAGTGCCCTTCAGGCCCAATGCTTAAGGAATTCTGGTGCTGTGCCGCAGCCGTGAACAATTGAGGTCTTTCTGGGTTAGCGTAGAAATCTAGAACGCTGCCCCCTCAATCTGTTAAGCCGGAATGCCTGTCGTTCGCAACCCACTACCATCCCCTGCGAGCACGGGAAAGGATACCAATATGTCAATGACCTACGCCAATGAACTGGTGTTGCGATCGCAAGCCGATCTATCCACCTCTCTCAAAGACCTAAAGCTGCCACCACTCCCGCTTCAGCGTCCGCTCTTAATGATCGGCCACGGCACCCGCAACGACCAGGGTCGCCAGTGCTTCTTAGATTTTGCTGCTGCTTACCAAGCCCTCGACACCTCCCGTCCGGTCTTTCCCTGCTTTTTAGAACTCACTGGACCCAGCATTAAAGAGGTCGTTGCTCAC
>JBAUJD010000510.1:0-4096 GCA_049683515.1 Thermosynechococcaceae cyanobacterium
AGCTGGAGCTAGTCGCTGGGGCCAAATTGGAGCTATTGTCGGCTTAGTCGCGGGCGTTTTAGGCTTGCTGCCAGCCCTCCCCGTCGGCGGTCCCATTCTAGGACTGTTGATTGGTCCTTTTATGGGGGCATTTATCGGTGAACTGCTCCATCGGCGGCAGCCCATTCAAGCCTTGAAGGCAGCTTTAGGGGTGGTGGTCAGTTCATTGATTGGCAATCTGATTCAGGGCTTGCTTGCGATCGCCACCGTCATCGTATTTTTAGTCACTACTTGGCCCCTATAGCCAACGCTTGATTAATCTCCTCTCCTAATTGAAAGGGTTCCAGCCAATCTGACTGGAACCCTTTGTGATCAATCAAGATGAAATCCCTAAAACATTTCACGCGGCCAAGATTGATGAGCGCTTAGGCTTCTTCTGATGCCTAAGCCTCGGTCGGAGCGTCCGTCTCTGCAGGTGGTTCAGCCTCGGCCTCTACGACAGGTTCTGCGGTTGCCTCGGTCGCTGCTTCAGCTTTAGCCTCTACGACAGCGCCTTCAGTCTCTACAACAGCGCCTTCAGCTACTGTTTCTTCAGTGACCGCTTCAGCCGCTGCTTCCGGCTCTGGCTCAGCTGCCTTTGCACTGGGCTTGGGGCCACGCATCAGCGCCGGAGAAGTTTTGGGCTTCCGCTCGTCACGGTCCCCACGACCCTTGCCGCGCCCCCCTTTCTTTTCCTTGCTGGGGCGATCGCTCCGCTGCTCTCCGTCGCCTCGCTCAGCGCGCTCGGATTTCTTAATGGGTCTTTCAACCATGATTCAACAATTCTTAACGCCTTGCCAATCCTACCCTGAAAGGCCGTGTTCTCTACCTTGAATTATGGGCAAACGTCCCCCTTTAAAGACAAAAGGGCCACAGACGATATCTCTGCGAACCCCTTGTTTCCATAGAATGATTGCCCTACTTAGGGACGGCTGATTTGAAATTGGTTTGATTGGTAGACACAATCTTTTGCATTAAGACGTCCAAGGCCTTCGCGTATTGAGGATCAGCCAGTGTTGCGAACTTCTCGCGGGTCCGCGCTTCAATCTGTTTTTCAGTCAGGATGACTTTGATATCAGGCTCAATCCCTTTTTTGTTAATATCTCGACCGCTGGGGGTGAGATACTTGGCAATCGTGACCGCTAACCCTGAACCATCTTCTAAGGGGTGGACCGACTGGACTAGCCCTTTGCCAAAGGTTTTATCGCCAACCAGAACGGCTCGCTTATTGTCTTGCAGTGCCCCTGCCAAAATTTCACTGGCACTGGCAGAACCGCCGTCCACCAAGATCACAAGGGGCTTATCGGTGAGTTTGCCTCGACTTGCCGTGAGTTTATCGATGGCACCCCGACGATTGACCGTGGTGACGATGGTGCCGTTGTCCATCCACATCCGCGCAATTTCTGCACTGGAATAGAGCAGACCACCTGGATTAAGTCGCAAATCTAGGATATAGCCCGTCACATTTTTCTTGTTGAGATCGCGGATTGCAATGCGCATGTCAGCCGCTGCATTACTGCTGAACTGCGTCAGGCGAATATAACCAATCGAACCAGACGCAGAGGGACGAACACTTGACTCAACGGCATGAAGTTCAATACGCTCTCGCTTGATCGTGAAGTTGAACTGCTCATTGCCGCGTTTAATTGTGAGAGCGACATCAGAGCCAACCGGGCCTCTGATTAAGCCGACCACGGCGTTAATATCAAGACCTTTCGTACTTTTATCACCCACTTTAACGATGACGTCCTTTGGCAAGATGCCCACCCGAGAGGCTGGACTTCCTTCAATCGGAGAAATAACGGTGATATCTTTGGTCTTTTCGTCCTGGGTAATTTGGATGCCGACCCCGGTGAGTTCACCAGAGGTATCGATCTGCATACTCTTGAACTGTTCTGGGTCTAAAAAACGAGTGTAGGGATCACCCAGCGGCTCTAGCATTTCGCGCACAGCTTTGTAGGCATCTTCGTTTGAGCTATAGTTGCGCTTCAAATATTTATTTCGAGCAGCCCGCCAATCAACGCCATTAAAGCCACCGTCTACGTAGTCATGGTTGATGACCTGCCAAACTTCGTCAACAATCTCTTTAGGACTCTCTTTAAAGACGGCCAAGCTCTTCGAAAAATGAAGGCCAGCCCCAGTGAGCACTACACTTGCACCAACAAGAGCAGTGGCACCTAAAACAAGACCACGCTTTGAGAACACCATAGACTTACCCGGATTATTGTTGAGATACGCTGACGCCGCGTTTTTCCTGTGACAAAGGCACAACCAAACTGATCATACCCACTTTGCCTTCAAAAGTACGCCCACTCTAGCATAACCATTTTAAGTCTAGCGGATCAGGCTGAGACGTTCTTGAGTCGTGGGGGTGTGGTTAAAAACGCATTCCTTTCTTTGATGCTTTACGGCGTCAAACAGTTCCGATAGAGCGCCACAATTTGCTCGGTCACCTCGGTAATACTAAGGCCGTCGGTATTCACCTCAACGGCATCATAGGCTTTACACAGCGGGGAGATCGCCCGTTGACTATCTTTGCGATCGCGCAGGGCAATTTGCTGCTGCAGCGCTTCAAAATCAATGGGGGCCGCCCCTCGCTGTGCCAAATCTTGCTGACGACGACGGGCACGCTCAGCAATGGAGGCGGTCAGAAAAATCTTTAGACCTGCATCAGGGAAAACATGGGTGCCAATGTCTCGCCCTTCGGCGGCAATGCCGCCTGCTTGGCCGAGGGTACGCTGCTGCTGCACAAGAGCCTGACGCACGGCACTTTGGGCCGCAATGGCAGAGACCGATTGGGTCACCTCTGGGGTGCGGATTGCTTCTGTGACATCTTTGCCCTGTACCCAAACGCTGGGGGGACGGTCAGGGTTGGCATCGAGCTGGAGCTGAATGTCACTTTGACTGACGAGATCGGCGATTGCCAGTGAATGGTCTAATTCGATTTGAGACTGCAGGACCAGCCAGGTCATCGCTCGATACATCGCACCAGTGTCGAGATATTTAAGCCCTAGCGCTTGAGCGCACAGACGAGTCACGGTCGATTTGCCTGCCCCGGCAGGGCCATCAATGGCAAGAATGGGCTGCCGTGCATCGAGCAAAAGGTTATCAATGAGGCGAGTTTTATTGAGGTGGGCTGCGATCGCAACCATCCCCACGCTCTCAATCTCAGTTAACGGCTGCAGCGTCATCGGATCCACCAGCTCTGCATACTCAAGTTTGACATCAGGCTCTTGGGCAAGGGTGTGGCGTATTTGTGTTAGCAGGGCGTTGCGATCGCGTATCCCCTCTTGGAAGCATTGCTGTGCCGTCTGCAGGCTGGCAGATAGAACCGTGGCCGTCTGCTGCTGGGCCTGATCTAAGTACTGATTGCGAGAGCTAAGAGCTAAGCCACTTGCTTCTCGAACAATGGGGCAGGGCACGATCTCCACCGGGACATTGAGATCGGTCACCAAACGCTCAATGATAGCGAGCTGTTGCGCGTCTTTGCGGCCAAAGTAAGCCCGATCAGGCCCAATCAAATTGAGAAGCTTCAAGACAATAGTAGCAACCCCCTGAAAATGTCCAGGGCGAGAGGCACCACAGAGTCCCTGCGTGAGAGCGATTGGCGGCACCACGGCGGTCATCGCATCCTCTTTCAACAGTTCGCTGGGGGAGGGGGCAAAAATTGCGTCCACGCCAGCCTGCTCACAGAGCTGCTGATCTTGCTCTAGTCTTTGGGGATAGCGGTCTAAATCTTCAGTGGGGGCAAACTGGAGCGGATTAACAAAGAGACTCACAATCACCCACCGGTTCTCGTACCGCGCCCGCTCAATCAAGCTCAAATGTCCGCGATGGAGCGCCCCCATGGTGGGAACTAACCCTAGATTTGCCAGTACGTTTTTTGGCTCTGCCGTTGACGAGGCCTGTCCGATGGTCTGCAAAAAACTCTGCAGACCTGCCACAGTCGTAATAATGGGAACTGACATCGCGCCTCCTACCGATTCAGCGGCAAGCAAATTTAAACATCAAAAAGGGCATCGACGACTGGCCGTGTTTCGTCTCGATGCCCTTTTTGAGATGTTCGCTCCTCACACAG
>JBAUJD010000511.1:0-3554 GCA_049683515.1 Thermosynechococcaceae cyanobacterium
GCCCCAAACAGCCGTCGGACCAGAGTCGAGGCTCTGCTTGGATAATTTGTAGTGGTGCCCCATCGATAGGCCAGCGAGACTGAATATCTTGGAGAACGGCAGCTTTGACGGGTTCAGGTAAGCGTTCGGCATCTGGAGAGATCGTTGGTGGGGCTACTGGAGCGATGGGCCTAGGAGTCTGCTGGCTATAAACCGGCAACATCAGGCCCATCCAGAGCAAAACAACGATGGGGGGCTGCTGCAAAACATGACGACGGTGCATAGATATTGCCCTAGGCCTGAGTAAATGAAGCGATTGTCTGTCAAGACGGCAGATCGTGGGGTGCGTTCCCAGCGGATGCGTGATCGGTTTGTACTGGGCGATCAATATTCAACAATAAAAAGACCCTAGCCAAAGACCAGGATCTGAAGATGATGATATCTGCATTTGAGGATAAGGAGTAGACTCCTATATCCATATATCTGGCTGCAGTCTAGAAGTTATGCAAAATGGGATGACTTTCTTGGAATTTGTTTTGAATTTCTTCTAATCGTGGGTCTTGCCGTGATCGCGGTGCTGAGGAAACGGTGTGCCTTGAATGTTAGAGCACAGGAACCAGCAAGGATGTCACGTTTGATTGCCTTGAAATTTTGAGCTAGGCTGAGGGCACGTCAGCATAGCTTGATTTTATGGTCGAACAATCATCCCCAGAGTCTAGTGAAGAGGTTTACACCAGCGCTATGCGCGTCTATGGCGGCATTGCCTGGGGGAGTTTATTGTCGCTGCTGGTGGCGACCACGATGATTATTCTGCCCCAAGTACCTCGCCCCTGGCTTTGGGGCGTTTTGCCACTCTGGTTGGGACTGTCTGGAATGGGGGTATTGCTGCAGTGGTCAGTGGCACGAGGCGCTTGCCCTAGGTGCGGTCGCCGACAATCGACGACGCCCATGATGACAAAGTGTCCCCAGTGTCGGAGCTACCTCAAGGCTGTGAACCGCAAGATTGTTAAAGTTGGCTAGGGTCGAGCTGCAGTAGCGCTAGAAGCTGGGCTTCAGTGAGCTGCGGCACGCCGTATTTTTCTGCTTTTTGTAACTTACTGCCAGGGTTTTGACCCACTACAACATAATTTGTTTTAGCGCTGGGGTGGGTATTGATGTGTCCCCCTGCGGCTTCAATTAAGGTCTTCACTCGATCTGAACTCAGTGACATTAGCTTCCCAGTAATCACGAAGCTTTGATCGGCGAGAGGGGCCGCGATCGCAGTGCTGCTAGGGACAGGTTCAGGCTGATGTTCTGTGGGGGCCGCCATCGGAGACGGTGCGCTGCCTGTATTCCCAGAGGCGGGTGCTGTTTGTTGAGCGACCTGCTGCTGCAGAGAAGTGACAACGGTTTGAGCAAGCTGCATGGCTTCTTCGAGATTGGCTTTCTCTGTTTGCAGGCTCTCGACCTGTTCTTCAAGGGCGGCTCCTGCTTGGCAGGCCATCTGAAACTGCTGATTGAGCTGTGCTTGCTCTTTCGTTAAGGCTTGAATAGTCTGCTGTAGCTGTTCTATGTCGCCATCTCGTTCTGCCTGTTCCGGTATCTGGGAGGGGAGAGCCGCAAGGCTGGCTTGAGCGCTCTGTAGTTCAGTCGCTAGGCGATCGCGTTCTTCGGTGAGCTGACTTTTTTGTTGGTTAAGTTGGGTGGTCTGTGCGATCGCATCTTGCTGGGCAGCGGTGGCCTGCTGTAGGTCTTGCTCTAAACGGGCGCACTCTTGGGCGAGGGTACTGCTCTGTTTCTCTAGGGTTGCCTGCTGTTCAATGGCCGCTTTCTGAGCCGCTTTCGCCTGCTTGATCTCGTCCCGTAGCAGAGCATAATCTTGTGTGAGCCGTTGCTGCTCGGTTTCCAACGTTGTCATCTGCTCTGCCGTTTGCTGTTGGGCCGCTTTTGCCGTCTGCAGCTCCTGCTGGAGGCGTTCACCGTCTTGAAGAATGGCTTGCTGCTCAGCCCCTGCCTGGACCTCAGCCTCCTGCAACGCTTGGGTTACATCGCCCAGATCGGTTTCTAGAGCCTGGATATTTTTCTGAAGGGCAGCAATCTCAGCTTCAGCTTCTCCGACTTCAGACATGAGCAGATCTCGATGATTAGTAAGGGTGATCACCTGTTCTGCTAAGGGAGCTGCCGAGGCAATGGCTTGCTCTAACGCTTCTTCAATACCGGCTTTTTGGTGTTCTAAATTTTCAAATTCTAAGCTCTGGAGCTGCTTCTGCGAACCCGAATCGCGGACCTGATCCTGTAGCTTCAGAATTTCAGCTTTGGCTCGCTGGAGTTCAGTTTGGATGCGATCTCGGTCTTGAATAACCGACTGAAGTTCGGTTTCTAAAGCGGTGCCAGAAACCGCAGACTGACGGGTTCGATCTAGGTCTGCGGTGACGGATGCGAGTTGAGCGGTGGCTGTCTCTAACTGCGTTTGCAAAGCCTCAATATCTGCCAGCGGTCGCAGCCCCTCTTGCTCTGATCTGAGGGTGCTGATCTGCTCTTCGCGCTGCTGTGCCTCTGTCTGCGCTGTCTCCAGTAATTGCTGTAGCGTTTCCACTTGAATCACGAGTGGCTGCAGTTCATTGACGTGAGCCTGCAGTTGTTCTAGCTGAGCCAAAGCCTGATCTCGCTCTAGCTGAACCTGAGAGACTTCAGTTGAATGCAGAGCCTGGGCTTGGACCGCCTCTTCTGCTTCTTCTAGCCGTTGCTCTAGAGTTTGTACCTGCTGCGTTAGGGTTGTCTCACGGGTCTGGTGCTGCTGCAACGTTCGCTCAGCCTCATCCTGGAGGTGAGTTAAGGTCTCCCGTTCTTGCTGCAGTATTTTAAGCTGTGCTTGTGCCTGCTGTGCAGCCTGCTCTAGGGCAACGTTCTCTTGGGTCAATTGCTGTAGCTGAGGCTGATACTGGGCAGACTCAGCTTGCGCAGCCTGAAGATCTTGGGTTAGCTTTGAATTTTGCTGTGATAGCGTGTCTAGTTGCTGCTGCACAGCTTGGAGTTGCCCTATATTCTGGGCCTGCTGCTGATTTTGTAGCGCCCTGATTTTATTTTGGGCCTGCCTTAACTCAACGATCGCTTTGGTTTCTGTTTCAGTACTCGCCTGATAGCGCTGCTCAAGGTCAGATCGACTCACTTCTTCCTGCTGGAGACGGTTTTCTAACGCTTGTTTTGCCTGCTGTAGCCTCTGCTCTTGGTGCTGTAGTTCTTTGAGACAAGTCTCTTGGGCCGAATAGTTCTGTTCCCATATTTGTTGGGCCTGGGTTAGCTCGTCAATCTGCTTTTCTAGGGCTGTGGTGTTGGCTTGCTGTTGATCAAGGGTTGCTTGCAGAGCCTGATCACTCTCGGTCAAAGTACGGTTCTGCGCTTGGAGTCGATCTCGCTGTTCTTGAGCCGATGTGAGTTGAGACGCCTGCTCAAGCTGCTGTTGTCCCTGCGATTGAAACCGACGGCTCGATCGAAACAGTAATGCAGAGAGCAATCCGATCAGCCCTAAGGTCAGCCGTGGATCAGTGAAAAGAGTGACGATTGAAGAGTCGGTGTAGTCCATATCAGCACGAATA
>JBAUJD010000512.1:0-2027 GCA_049683515.1 Thermosynechococcaceae cyanobacterium
AGAATACTGTGACGATATCTGGCATATCCAGCCTTTGAAAGTCGCGCAGCCTGCAGATGATCCAGTTGCTGTCGAAAGCGACGTGGCTTAAAAACAGCTCTCTCATCCTTTATGTGTTGACTTAGCATGAAAATTTATAACCACGACATCATGACCTGTACCCATGAGGCGGTGGATGGCAACCACCTCTATTCTGGTCGGGTCTTGGGAATGACGAACCCTGAAGATCTGATTCAGCTTCATCCCGATCTACAGCCAGACTGGTCTACCATTATTGACCACTATCATCGGGTGGGCCTCAACCCCAGTACCAACGTGATCTGGGATATCTCCCATGAGCGCATAGAAGACTATCCCGATTACGTGCCCTCGGTGTTTTATTTCGGAGATGCGCTGCATCAAGAGAGTTGCGATCGCAACTACTTCCATCAGCTCGATCAGCACTGGCACAGTGTTGTGGAATTCATCAACTCTAAAAACAACTTTATGCAGCTTGCCCAAGAGCTGGGTATCGCCGTGCCCTATACCCAATGCTACAAAGAGACCGCAGAGGTCACGGGAGAGGTTCCCTATCCTTGTTATCTAAAGCCCGCTGTCTCGGTGGACGGTGTTGGCATTGTCCGCTGTGAAACCGAAGTTGAACTGAACCAGGCGCTCCAACAGATGTCTGGGCATAATGCCTTCCAAATTCAAGAAGAGGTCGTAGCGTCTACGTTTTTAAACCTGCAATACTACGCTGCCGACCACACCGCAAAGCCACTGGCAGCCTCTGAGCAAATCCTAGACGGCTGCGCCCACGGTGGCAATCGCTATCCAACGGCTCACCAACCCTGGAATTTGGTCACCCCCATGGCCCAGTGGATGGCTGAACAGGGCATGAAGGATGTCTTTGCCTTTGATGTCGCGGTGGATGAGCGGGGGGCTGAACCTCGGTATTTAGCCATTGAGTGCAATCCGAGATTTAATGGTGCCTCTTACCCCACGGGCATTGCCCACAAGCTAGGGATTACAAGCTGGTCCTGCGAAACCTTTAGGACAAAGTATCGAACCTTAGGAGAGCTTGACCTCAAGGACATTGAATTTAACCCTGAAACGGGCACAGGGGTCATTATTGTAAACTGGGGACCCATTCAGGTCGGTAAGCTGGTGATTTTACTGGCAGGCTCTGACGACGATCAGCAGCCGTTGAGACAGGCACTGAGAACAAGGCTGAGTTCAGCAGAGGAAGTGGGGCATCATTGATACGCTTCTTGTTTCGTATCAGGGCAGATCGCGGCCCACTCTTTGAGGGCAGAACCGGAGCAATGGATTGGGCACCGTGATCTGAATCACGCCGTGGACTGATGGGGCGCACACAACAAGCGGTGTTGGGTCACAGCGCAGAACCTGACGTTCTTTGATGATAGGTTCACTCCAGCATGAGGAAGAACCCGATGGCATCCCCCACTCGCACGTCTAGTATTCACCGCTCACTGGTACAGCAAGTCAGCACAATCCTCTTGCTCTGTATCGCTCCCTTAACCTCTGTTATGGCTGGGTCGGCTGCGAATAGCCAGACCTATTTGTATGGTGAATCTGCCCAGGCTAATCAGATCGGTAAAGGCTACATTGTCTTTCAGCGTCGAGGTGAGCAAGTGGTGGGGGCTTTCCACTATCCGCAATCAGAATTTAGCTGCTTTATCGGCAAAATGACAGGCCAACAACTAGACGTCGTTACGTTAGCGTCAGAGCAAGAAGCCTCAGTGTCGGTCCGTGTACCACTCTCCCCACTGCACCCCATCAAGACCACCAGTGAGAGCGTGCAAAATAGCCTCAAAACCTGTCAACAAAACGTTGCTACTTTAGGGCTGCAGCAACAAGCGATCGTTAAAAACCTGACACCTTAACCATGTGCCCAAGATCTCAGAGAGTGACCGGAAATATAATCCAGATACTACTACAGGCTCAAAGGCAGAATTTATCCTCCACTGTGGCATAGCACCGCTTAACGTCTGGGCGCTTTCACAACAGATGCACTAGCTAAATAC
>JBAUJD010000513.1:0-1929 GCA_049683515.1 Thermosynechococcaceae cyanobacterium
GTTCTTGCCCCATATACTCAAGCTGTGTTGAATATCCAGGTCTACAGTTATTCAATGATGTGTCGCAATAGGGTCAGGAACTAGGGTGTTATGCGACAATGTGTCGCGTCAACCTATTGTTTTGGGCTGTTACCCGACACTTGACAGATAACCCCCAGCAATAGATTGTTATGCGACAGGTGTTATCTAATTACCTGTTGAGGGTTCTTATAAGTAGCTGAGCCTAATTAGATCTCTTGCATAATTGATTTTGTGCTAAATTTTAGAGCTTTGCCTATCGCACGGTGAAGCCAATGAACTACGAAACATCTCAAACCTTGAAGCTGCTGGATTTTAAGCGGTATGTCGGTGTGCAACGCTCAACTTTCAAGCGTATGCTTAAAGCCCTTGATGAGCAACGATTGCTAGCTCCTAGAGCAGGGCGTATCCCCACCCTGTCACTGGCAGCTCAATTGCTGGTGGCCTTGCAATATTGGCGAGAGTATCGAACCTATTTTCACATCGCTATCGATTGGAAGCTTTCTAAATCGACGATTTGTCGGATTGTTCATAAGGCATAGCTCAATTGATGGCCTCTGGTGTCTTTCGGTTAGCTGGAAAGAAAACACTCGTTAGAGGCTTCGAACGACCAACGGTAGTGGTTATCGATGTCACCGAGTCTCCGATTGAGCGGCCCAAGCGTCGTCAACGCCACTACTATTCTGGAAAGAAGAAATGCCATACCCTCAAGTGCCAAGTGCTTATCAACCAGGACAGCGGTGCCATTATTTGCCTGTATTTTGGCAAAGGACGGCGGCATGATTTCCAGCTCTTCAAAGCCTCTGGTATTCATATCCATCCAGAGACGGAGAGCTTGCAGGACAGCGGTTATCAAGGGATTGATAAGTATCATCGTAATAGCTATGTCCCCAGAAAGAAGCCTCAACAGGGAGAACTGACTTCGCTTGAGAAAGACTATAACCGACAACTCAGTCGTGAACGCATTGGTGTTGAGCATGTCAATGGTCGTCTGAAGGTCTTCAAGATTCTCGCTCAGCGTTATCGCAATCGTCGTCGTCGATATGGTCTGCGATGCAACTTGATCGCGGCGCTGTACAACGATGAACTGGCAGGAGCCACTTAAGAAATTGAAAAGACCCGTACCATAGCATGAAAACAAGTATGCAAGAGATCTATTGTCAGACGCCACCATCTCAATGAAAGCGGTCTCCAAAAAGCAGTCAAACAGGCTGGTTTCTTAGCCAAAATCAACAAGCGTGTGAGCTGCCATACGTTCCGTCATAGCTTTGCAACTGAGCTATTGCAGAACCATTATGATATCCGCACGGTGCAAGAGTTGCTCGGTCATAAAGATGTAAAGACCACCATGATCTATACCCATGTTCTCAATAAGGGAGGAAGAGGTGTTCTCAGTCCTTTAGATCAGTGTGCCTGATGGTCTAGATATCGCACTCAAAAACCCCTTGCGATCTCACTCAAACTCCAGACGATCATCTGCGACTACAACAGATGCGTTCAAAGCATTTCTGAGTCATCGAACAAAGCTAACAAATCTCGATAGCCACTGACCACGCGAAGAATGTCTACGTCCTGATTGATGGGCATATAGAGAATGAGGTACTTGTCCATCGGTAAACTGCGTATTCCAGACAAGATCTCATAGCGTTCTCGTCCTAGATTAGGAAATTGAGCAATTTTAGAGAACTTTTCATCCAACTTGCTGAGAAAACGATCCGCTTGAGTCAAGCTAGATACACGGGCAATATATCTGCAATTTTCTCAATATCAGCAATCGCAGGTTCACTCAGCCGAAGCTGTGGGGGCATTACTGACCCGCTAGGCGATCGCACAAATCAGCACGGATTTTCGCCATTGCCGTAGGACCATCGACAACCTCGCCCCGTTGAGTGGCCTCCCATCCCATCAAAG
>JBAUJD010000514.1:0-7197 GCA_049683515.1 Thermosynechococcaceae cyanobacterium
TTATCGCCAATCCTTCCTCACCCCAATCGATACCAGCACCTAAGCCCAGCCCAGTCTTACCAACGCCATCATCCTCACCAGCTTCATCCCCCCCACCAGCCTTACCGGCCCCACCTAAATCCTTAGCGACGGTTCCCATTCGAATTGGTATTACCAACGCCACCACTCAAGCGCAAGTGAGCAGCTCTACGGCTGCCGTCATCATGGATGCCCAAGGCAATCAAATATCAACATTGCCTGCACAAACCTCCACGGTGATTTCCCCTGGCACCTCAAACCTCAACGTCGGCAATCTATCATTCCCTAACGAGATTTGGATTAAACCTAGCTCCGAGGGACTGGTCGCCGTCAATGGTCGCTGGTACCGGGGCAGTATCCAGATTGTTTTGGATCGACAGCGCCTTGTCACCGTCAATCACCTAGATTTAGAATCTTATCTCTACAGCGTCGTTGGCGCTGAGATGTCAGCCTCTTGGCCCATTGAAGCCCACAAGGCCCAGGCCATAGCAGCTCGCTCCTATGCCCTCGCACGGCTCTCTAGCAATCGAGCTAGCCCCTACTACGACCTCGGAGACACCCCCCGCTGGCAAGCCTATCGGGGGGTTGAAACCGAAGCTAACACAACTCATCAAGCCGTCAACGGTACTCAGGGATTGCTCGTTTCCTATCAAGGCGGCGTTGTTGAAACACTATACGCTTCGACTGAACATCTAGTCAGCACCGTTCACAAAGGCTATGGCATGAGCCAGAACAGTGCGAGAGACCTAGCCTACAATCAGCTCAACTACCAACAGATTTTGAATCACTTTTACCCAGGCACCACCCTGGCTTGGCTCCAAGCATCTTGACTATCGTGCTGAGCGTCACCGTCAGTCACCTTCGAGACTGCTAAAGAAACATTGAGGAGAAACCTGTCATTGCCTTTCGGCCAAGTGCTTACTATCAAGTCGGCATCGCCCCTGACGCTGTTCTCGCTGCGCGACGACCGTGGCAAGATTAGGCCGTCCAGTGAGGGCCAAGCGCCAGTCAGCCCAGATTGCATAGACCTGATCAACAAGGGGGCCAATAATGGGCCACTGAGTGGCAGCATAAACCCACCCCATCCCCAGAATTGAGTAGATCGTTCGAAAGACTTCAATATTTCTAAGAACGGTGCCGTCTGCGGTAATGGCGTGGATACGTCCCATCGCCGTTTCAAAGTCAATATCGCCATTCTCTGCAGGGCGATAATCATCAGCAGCGATGTCAACAAAGGTAACTAAACCGCGTCCAGCATCGCGTCGAGTCAAAAAGTTTACTTCTCGCACGCATAGGGGACAAGCGCCGTCATACAAAAGCTTGACCTTCCAAGAGGGAGCTTCCACGCTATTCTCATGGCTCTGTTCGACAAAAGCTGGAGCAGAAGGTATCGACTTCACATGATTCACGTTACAAAACAACCTTATCTATACCTGAAACAAAAAAGAGAGGAAACAATCAATGCTCCCTCTCTCTTAATAACAAATATTTTAAAGTGACGTGCCGTTAACCTCGGTTAAGAAGCCCCATGGGATTCACTGCACCTTTGCCAGCAGGACGAATCTCAAAGTGGGTATGAGAGCCAGTACTGCGGCCTGTCGTACCCATCTCAGCAATCTTCTCGCCCTGACGGACGAGTTGACCGGTGCGACTCGTAATTCGATTGTTATGGGCATAGCGTGTAATGCTTCCATCCGGGTGGCGAACTTCAACAAGATTACCGTAACCACCGCTGTTCCAGCCTGCACTTTGAATGACACCGGGCGCTGAGGCGACAACGGTTGTGCCGATGGGAGCCGCAATATCAATACCTCGATGCATCCGACCCCAGCGAGGACCATAACCTGACGTTAGGACACCCTTGGCAGGCATGATATAGCTAAACTTGCCCGTCTGCATTTCATCGGGTAGATAGGTATCCACTGACGATAGGGGAGGCAGAACCAGGGTCGGAATTTGAGGGAATGTCGCTCGGGTTGCAATGGGAATACTCAGCTCAGGTCCATCAACCGTAGCCTCTTCTTCACCTTCAAGAAGCTTCGCCGTTAGTTCTAGCTCATCAAGTTGAATATCATCTTCGATGTGATGATCTCCAGCCTTGAGGCTAATCTTTGGCGTATCCGTTTGATTTTGGTGCGCTGGAATGCGAAGAACAGCATTATCACCCAGCTCCTCAGCATCACCAATACCATTGGCCTTGAGGATATCTTCTGGCGCTACGTCGTAGCGTGCAGAAATCTGATCGAGTGTTTCGCCAGACTCGACTTTATGGACGACAGCCCCTGCCTTCGCAAGAGCAGACTGATCGTGGTTAGGAATAACGGTTCGAGAAATGTCAACATCTAGTTCAGCCATTTTCTTGGCTTTCTTAAGTGGAGACATCTTCGCTGGTTTCGCAATGCTGCCGCCATCTAGGGCAACTAAGTCAGCAGGAGACAATAGAGGCGTTGGTGCCGATAAAGCCTCGGCCTGTGGTGACTCTGCGCCATCGAAAGGATCTACATTAACAACACTATTCCCTTGCAAGGGCTGAAAGGCAGCCTTCGCCTGTCCTTGAACCGCCAGAACACCAGCAGTTGCCAGGGTGATCGCAAGCCCCAACGTTATAGGACGAGTTCTACGACCAGAGGCTGAGTGGCTTTGACAACCGCTATCTAATTTAGACCCAATGCGGTCAGCATCTAAATGCTGCATATCAATCCTCTGCGGAATTTCTCGTTTCAATGAAGACCTCCTAAAAGCTCTTAGTAGTTCTATGTATCTTGGCTTCATTACTCATTGACCTCTTTAAGAAGTTGACCCGAAACGGGACGAGTGAGCCAGTCAAGCACATAGACGACCTATGTTAAGTTACCTTGCTTGATGCATTTAGACAAGTTTTAAGGATTAATAGTCCCTATTGTAAAATGCGATACATGGCTGCGTTAAAAACGGCCCTAACCTAACTTTCCCCGATGTCACAAGGGTCTGATCCAGTATATACACGGATTTTCTAAGGACTTTTATAGGCTAGCGGTGTACTCTATCACGATAATGCCAGATAGGTCGAACGGTGAAAGGAGTGCTCTGTGACACTTACTCTGAAAGACTTCTGGTGCCATGCTCTCTTGATGATTAACTTTCCTGCCTCTCTAACTCTAAATAGAGCGATTGATTGATAATATTTTGCTATAGCTTTGATTGTATATTGTGATTTAGAATGCCGAATTCATTGCTCTTTAGGGCTTTGCGCTAGATGTTTTTTGCTTAGCTAAACCACTGTACCTAAACTATCCACAGCTTTACTCCCTTTCCGCCTGTGCTGAAACTGGGACACAACCCCTGAAAATTGACACAATAGGTCGTTATCCTAAGTAGTATTCGCTGCTTAGACTCATCTTTAAATCCTTGCTGCTGTACTATGACTAGCCCTTTTCTTGAATATCTCCACAGTCCTCAACGACCTGTGATTGTCTTTGATGGAGCCATGGGCACTTCTTTGCAGGACCAAAATCTAACGGCGGCAGACTTTGGTGGGGCGGAGTACGAGGGCTGCAATGAATATCTGGTTTACACGAAGCCAGAGGCTGTAGCCACGGTTCACCGCAACTTTTTCAAGGCGGGTGCCAATGTGGTTGAGACGGATACCTTTGGGGCTACATCGGTAACGTTAGCGGAGTATGATTTGGGCGATCGCGCTTACGAACTCAACAAAACAGCCGCAGAGCTAGCAAAATCAGTCGCAGCCGAATTCTCAACAACCGAGAAACCCCGATTTGTGGCCGGTTCGATGGGGCCAGGAACAAAGTTGCCGACGTTGGGCCATATTGACTTTGATGCCCTGCAGGCCGCCTACGTTGAACAAGCGGAGGGCTTATATGACGGCGGTGTCGATTTGCTCTTAGTCGAGACTTGTCAAGATGTTCTGCAGATCAAGGCTGCGCTGACAGCGATTGAAGCAGTATTCACAAAGAAGGGAGCACGGCTACCGCTGATGGTGTCAGTGACGGTGGAGGACTTCGGCACCATGTTGGTGGGGTCTGAGATTGGGGCGGCTCTCACGGTCTTGGAACCCTATCCCATTGATATTTTGGGTCTCAACTGTGCTACGGGGCCAGACTTGATGAAGGAACATATCAAGTATCTTTCCGAGCAGTCTCCCTTTGTGGTGTCCTGTATCCCCAATGCGGGTTTGCCGGAGAACGTGGGCGGTCAGGCACACTATCGCCTCACCCCGATGGAATTGCGGATGTCGCTGATGCACTTCATTGAAGATTTGGGTGTCCAAGTGATTGGGGGCTGCTGTGGTACACGCCCAGAGCATATTGCCCAGCTTGCTGAAATGGCCCAGGACTTGACCCCCAAGGCGCGCAAAATTGGGTCTCGTTTTGATTTTCCACCCTACGCGCCATTGGCCTATACACCTTCTGCGGCCTCGATTATGAGTCCCCAATCCTATGAGCAGGATAATTCGTTCTTGATTGTGGGAGAACGGCTCAATGCCAGCGGTTCTAAAAAATGTCGGACTTTGCTCAATGATGAAGATTGGGATGGGTTGGTGGCACTGGCGCGATCGCAAGTTAAAGAGGGCGCGCACATCCTCGACGTCAATGTAGACTACGTGGGCCGCGACGGCGAACGCGACATGAAAGAGCTGGCCTCTCGACTGGTCAACACCGTTTCACTGCCCCTAATGCTCGACTCAACCGAGTGGACCAAAATGGAGGCGGGGCTGAAGGTCGCAGGCGGCAAATGCATTCTTAACTCCACCAACTACGAAGATGGTGAAGAGCGCTTTTTTAAGGTGCTAGAAATTGCCAAGCAATACGGCGCGGGTGTCGTGGTCGGCACCATTGATGAAGACGGTATGGCTCGTACCGCCGATAAGAAATTTGAAATTGCCCAGCGAGCCTACCGAGCCGCTGTGGAGTACGGCATCCCTGCCTATGAAGTCTTTTTCGACCCCCTAGCGCTACCAGTCTCCACCGGAATTGAAGAAGATCGCGAGAACGGTAAAGCTTCCATTGAGGCGATTCAGAGAATTCGAGAGAATCTTCCGGGCTGTCACATTATTCTAGGGGTCTCCAACGTTTCCTTTGGTCTTAACCCAGCGGCACGGGTAACCCTGAACTCGGTATTCCTCAACGAAGCGATGGCGGTGGGTATGGATGCGGCCATTGTCAGCGCTAGTAAGATTTTGCCCCTAGCCAAAATTGAAGAAGAACATAAACAGGTGTGTCTAGACTTGATTTATGATCGCCGTCAGTTTGATGGTGAAGTCTGTAGCTATGACCCGCTGACAAAGTTGACAACATTGTTTGAAGGGAAGACAACGAAACGCGATCGCAGCGTAGACGAATCTCTCCCCATTGAAGAGCGGCTCAAAAACCACATCATCGATGGCGAACGCATTGGCCTAGAAGACCAGCTCAACAAAGCCCTAGAGCAGTACCCGCCCCTTGAAATCATCAACACCTTTTTGCTCAACGGCATGAAAGTGGTGGGTGAGCTATTCGGCTCTGGTCAAATGCAGCTCCCCTTTGTGCTGCAGTCCGCCCAGACCATGAAGGCAGCAGTGGCCTTTCTAGAGCCGTTCATGGATAAAGAAGACACCGCCAGCACCAAAGGCACGGTGATCATTGCCACTGTGAAGGGCGACGTTCACGACATTGGCAAAAACTTGGTGGATATTATTCTGTCCAACAACGGCTATACGGTGGTTAACCTCGGCATTAAACAATCCGTGGACAATATCATCGCCGCCTATCGAGAGCACGGCGCAGACTGCATTGCCATGAGTGGCCTGCTGGTAAAATCTACCGCCTTTATGAAAGACAACCTTGAAACCTTTAACGAGCAAGGCATTGACGTGCCCATCATTTTGGGCGGCGCAGCCCTAACCCAAAAGTTTGTTTATCAAGACTGTCAGGGAGTCTACAACGGTCGAGTTATCTACGGCAAAGATGCCTTTGCAGACCTGCACTTCATGGAAAAGCTGATGCCTGCTAAGACCGCAGGTAACTGGGACAACCTCAAAGGATTCCTCGATGAAGCCGATGAGATTCCGCTTGCAGCTCAGGCACTGCCGAAAGAAGGTGCTGTGAAGGCCGATAACGCCCCGGTGGATACCCGCCGGTCAGAAGCCGTCGAGTTTGACATTGAACGCCCCACACCGCCGTTCTGGGGCAGTCGCATCATCCAACCGACAGACGTTTCCCTTGAAGGGCTATTTTGGTATCTCGATCTGCAGGCACTGATTGCAGGGCAATGGCAGTTTCGCAAACCCAAAGAGCAATCACGGGAAGATTATGATGCCATGCTCAAAGAGAAAGCCTACCCGATCCTAGAGAAATGGAAGCAGAAGGTCGTGGATGAGAATCTGCTTCATCCTCAAGCAGTCTATGGCTATTTCCCATGCCTATCGGAAGGAAATACGCTTCTGATCTACGATCCGCAACTGGCTCAATCAGGAGGCAGCTCTAAGGGGGCTGAGGCGATCGCCACCATTGAATTTCCTCGTCAGAGATCTTTGCGGCGATTGTGTATTGCTGATTTCTTCTTACCAAAGGATCACGCTGAGGGACGTTTTGATGTGTTCCCGATGCAGGCAGTGACGGTGGGTGAAATTGCCTCGAACTATGCTCAGACGCTTTTTGCTGCCGATGAGTATACGGACTACCTCTACTTCAATGGCCTTGCGGTGCAAACAGCGGAAGCATTGGCAGAGTGGACCCATGCCTGCATCCGTCGAGAGCTAGGGTTTGGTGAGTCGGAGCCGGACAATATTCGAGATATGTTGGCCCAGCGGTATCAAGGGTCGCGCTATAGCTTTGGTTACCCGGCCTGCCCGAACATGCAGGATCAGGTCACCCAGCTCAATCTACTTCAGACGGAGCGGATTAATCTAACAATGGACGAGAGTGAACAGCTTCATCCTGAGCAATCGACGACGGCGATTATTACCTATCACCCTGTTGCAAAATACTTTTCGGCTTAGGGGGCCGAAGATCTTGAGAATCCTGACATGGAATGTAGCATGGGCGTCTTCCCAGACGCCTAGAGGAGATAAACTGCTCGAAATTATCAAACAGGAGCAGGTTGATATTGCAGTACTGACTGAAGTGACATGTCCCTTCGTAAACGCGCTAGGTGGATACGTTGCTATGTCAGATCCTGACTATGGCTATGCCTCTCCTGCAA
>JBAUJD010000515.1:0-3697 GCA_049683515.1 Thermosynechococcaceae cyanobacterium
CAGTTTGAGCAGGCTCTCAAGGTGCTCAACCGCTGGTACAAACGAAAACATACAGTCTATGTTCACTGCCTTGCTGGGGTGGGACGGTCGGCTTCAGTGTGTGCGCTGTATCTCACTCAAGCGCAAAATATTCCACTGCCCGATGCGATCGCAATTGTCCGTCGGCAACACAAATACGCCGCCCCCGACTCCCATCAGGTCAAGGTGATGCAAAGCTTATTGGCCTCTCTCCCCTCCAGCTAGTGGCGTCTCTTTGGCTGGGCATTAGCCTCCTTTCACTGATTGTTTGGCTCTTCCTGATCCTCGCTTGGGGACAGTTTTGGCGATCTGATCAGCGATTGCCAGAAACAGCAGCAGCGTTAGAGTTCTGGCCGGATGTCTGCGCGATTGTACCGGCTCGTAACGAAGCTGATGTGCTGCCCCAGAGTTTGCGATCGCTCCTCACCCAAGACTATCCCGGCAAACTCACCGTGATTTTGGTTGATGATCAAAGCACCGACGGCACGAGCGCTGTTGCCCAACAGGTTGCAGTAGAGACACAGACAGAATCAGCACTCCAGATTCTAGAGACAGATCTGCTTCCGGTGGGCTGGTCCGGTAAGCTGTGGGCTATGCATCAAGGCGTTGAATATCTAGAGCAGCAGGGCAATCCGGCCTATATTCTGTTTACCGACGCTGATATAGCCCATGATTTCGAGAATGTGCGATCGCTAGTTTCTAAGGCCGAGCAAGAAAACCGTGATCTCGTCTCGTTGATGGTGCAACTGCGCTGCGAAAGTGTCTGGGAACGGCTCCTGATTCCGGCCTTTGTTTTTTTCTTTGAGAAGCTATATCCCTTCCCCTGGGTGAATAATCCTAATCGCAAGATGGCAGCGGCGGCAGGGGGATGTATTTTGCTGCGATCGCAAGCCCTCTCCAGAGCTGGTGGCCTAGAAGTGATCCGAGAAGCCCTCATCGACGACTGCTCCCTTGCTGCTGCAATTAAATCGACCGGCGGCAATATCTGGCTGGGGCTAAGCACTTCAACAGTAAGCCTGCGGCCCTACACTACTCTAGAAAGCATCTGGACCATGGTGGCCCGTACCGCCTTTACCCAACTCCACTATTCAGTTTTATTGCTGATGGGCAGCGTTGTCGGCATGGGACTGATCTATATAGCACCCATCGCCAGTCTTTTTTATGGATTGGTTTTCAGCGTAAAGTGGGTGGCTATTTTGGGGGCAATCACCTGGTTACTGATGACTCTGGCCTACTTACCCACCATTCGTCTCTATCGCCTTTCACCACTGTGGGCATTCGCCTTGCCGCTGATTGCACTGCTGTATACCTTAATGACCCTTGACTCTGCCCGTCGTCATTGGCAAGGCAAAGGCGGAGCCTGGAAAGGACGGGTCTACCCGGCTGCGGTAAAGTGAAAAAGAGGCTGATGCCCCGATGCTCCTTCAGAATTGAGTCAGATGGTTTTCAATTGGTTTCGCCGTCAGTTTGCGCCCGAATCACCCGAAACAGAGACACCCGACGAGCCGACAACAAAAATATCAGCCGAAGAACCAGAGGTTTCCGCAGAATCAGCAGCGTTAACAGAGGCTGAAACCGCTGAAGAAGAGCCTGAACAAGCCAAACCAGACTATCTAAATTGGGCAAAAACGGCCTTCGCAAATATTCAGCAGCAGCGTGAAGAGGTTGCAGAAACCTCTGAAGCACCGCCCCTCTCTGCAGCATCAAGCCAGAATATCGTTGCTGCAGTAGTCGAGATTGAATCGTCAGACGTTTCAGCAGTTCCTTCTGAGCCAGAGATGCAATCGGCTGCACAGCCGATTGAAGAGCTAAAACGTACTGAGCGCAGAGCGCCGGATGATTCAACAGAACAACCTGAGGCGGAAGGTCCAAGTGCTGAGCCATCTGAAACCTTTGTTCAGGCTGCAACACAGTCTGATTTGCGATCTGAAAAGGAGCCTGTCAGTTCCTCTAGTGTCCAGGCATCTCAAGATTCTAATGAAACCATTGAGGGACTGGCCTCCACAGCCGCGCCAGAGGCTCCCCTTGACTTTGACGAAGGGTTTCTGTGGTCAGCAGAGGTCTTAGCTGCCCAAGGGCGACGGCCAGAAGAGGTCTCTGTTGAAGAAATTACTTGGCTCAAAAAACTGCGGCGCGGCCTGGGTAAAACCCGTCAGGGCTTAGTCAATCAGCTCAAGGCGGCGGTGGGGCAAGGCCCCCTCAATCAAGATGGTGTCACTGAAATCGAGACGCTATTGCTGCAGGCCGATGTTGGCGTTGCCGCCACAGATCGAATCATTGAAGCCCTGCAAACTAAACTGCGTGAAGAGACCTTGCCCCCCGATGAAGCCATTGACTATCTCAAGCAAGTGCTGCGCGAGATGCTCGAAGAACCCTATCAGCAAAACTATTCCCCCACCATCGCGCCAGAGCGGGGCGTCATGAACGTGTGGTTGATGACCGGGGTCAACGGGGCGGGTAAAACCACCACCATTGGCAAAATTACCCATGTGGCGAAACAGTCCGGCTATAGCTGTCTGATTGCAGCGGCGGACACCTTTCGAGCGGCTGCCGTTGAACAGGTGAAGGTATGGGGCGCACGCAGTGGCGTCGATGTGATTGCCAATCCGGGGCAAAACACTGACCCAGCGGCGGTTGTCTATGATGCGATCGCAGCGGCTCAATCGAGAGACATCGACTTACTGCTAGTCGATACCGCCGGTCGGCTCCAAAACAAAAAAAATCTGATGGATGAACTCGAAAAAGTTCGGCGCATCATTGATAAGAAAGCGCCCAACGCTAAAGTGGAATCTCTCTTAGTGTTGGATGCAACCCTAGGGCAAAACGGACTCAGGCAGGCTCAGGTCTTTTCTGAAGCCGCGCAGCTCACAGGGGTCGTCCTGACAAAATTAGACGGCACCGCCAAGGGTGGTGTTGCCCTAGCCGTCGTGGAGCAATTAGGATTGCCGATTCGCTTTATTGGTGCCGGTGAAGGGATTAGCGATCTACGCCCCTTCTCTAGCTATGAATTTATTGAAGCCCTCTTGAGTGCTTAGCCAGCTCCTAGATAGGGCATATCCTGACAAATTTCCTGAAAATGGTGCTCAATCGCGACGGCGATCACAGTCAACGCCCAGTGAGCTGCGTTATGCTCCAGAAAGATCCGAGCGCCAAAGAGAGACGAAAGCCCTAGTCCTATGGGCCTTTGTGTATTATTGATGCCATTTTATCTGACGTTAGATAAATAAATCTCAGTTTGTGAACAAGAGTGCTAAGCTGTCTCATCAGAACGCCCCTTAGCAACGTTCTGCCCCTTTAATCGGCTCCCTGACGTTACTGGCTGCCATGTCTGCTATCCCAGCCCCACAACAACCCTCACAATCCTTGGACTATGGTTATCCAGGGGTTGCAGGTAATATGACGAGTTTAGTCGCCCTGCAGCAGCAGGTTGCGAATTTGCAACGTGAGCAGGTCAAAGCTCAAGACTTGCTGAGTTCCCTCAGCTTTTCACTGCGTAGCTTTAATAATCTCAACCAGTTTCTTGCTTTAATTCCGTTAATTGTGAGCCGAGTCACCGACGCCGATGCTGCCGCCTTGGTTCTGTTTCGCCCCAACGGCCAAATCTCTTTAGAGCAACTCTATTGCCATGAAGGCCAACGGTGCCAGACTCTGCGCAACAGTCTTGATAATGCCATCGGGC
>JBAUJD010000516.1:0-3389 GCA_049683515.1 Thermosynechococcaceae cyanobacterium
GACCGCTGTCATCGGTAAAGTATCCGCTATGGCTGAACACCGTTTTGAAGTGATCTAAATGGCGCAGGCCAATATTAAAGGCTCCCCAGCCCCCAGAAGAGACGCCTCCTATTGCCCACAGCTTTGGATCATCAAGGGTCCGGTAGCGGCTCTCGACTTCCTTCACGAGTTCAGAGCCAATCAAGGTACCCACTCTACCGTTCGGCCCATCAAAGTATTGCGGATCCCAGAGGGGGCTAGAGCCGCGATTGTCGTTGCCGTCGGGCATGATCACAATGGAGGGCGGTAGTTTCTTTTGGGTATAGAGCTGATGCAGAACAGAGGCGAGGCCGTATTTATCAGTAAACGCATTGGCGTCATCGTGGCCCCCATGCAGCAGAAAAATGACAGGGTAGCGTTGCTGGGGGTGCTGAGCATAGTCAGGAGGCAGGATAACGCCATAGTCTCGCGTCGTTCCCATCGCCGCACTCTGGAACTGCTCTAGCTTGTCATTAAGACCGGCAAAGGCTTCCGCTCGCGGCCCGTCGAATTGTGGGGCACCTGCGACAAAGACATAGCCATAGCCTGATAGGGTCGTAATGACCACTGCTCCAGCGCAGCCCATCAGAATTTTTTTGTATCGCACTGTAAATACTCCTCAATGACTTCTGGTACTAGAATCGACTTAGGAGGTTGGTATGAAAAGTCTTCAACACTTTTGCGTTAGCCCCCTAAATCCCCCATTCTGGGGGACTTTGAGTACTTCAGAACCGCCTAAATTGAGGGGGCAGGGGGCCAATGCAAGATCTAGTGGGACTTTTAATGACAATCTCTTAAACTTGCTCCGTATATTTAGGGCATCTGGTGGGGTTTGCGTCGGTTAATCTGTCGCCACATTGAAATGCCTGTGATCGCCAGTCCTAGAAGCCCCAAAGCATTGAGAAAGGGGTAAATCAGCTCTAAATGGAGAGGGCCAAAGTTACCCTTATGTAGATCAAGCAACCAATCAAAACCATCCCCTTTGCCCAGTAAGTCAACGAACTGATAGACGGTGCCCGTCACCAAGGTTAATAGGACTGGCCCCAACATAATCGGAGCTAGGGTGCGATGAAGCTGGCGAAAGGAACGAGCGTTACGAGATGGAGCTTTGGGTGTGGGTGACATGGTTATTTACTATGAAGGTTGGGTGTGTCATGGATATGGCTATTGCGTGTCAATGTGCGCTCTTTTTGGGCGGGTAATCGCACCTCAAAGCAGCTCCCTTTGCCCACTGCACTCTGAACCGTGATGGTTCCCCCATGCTGGTGAATAATCGCCTGGGCAATGGGCAATCCTAAGCCTGAACCACCGGAATCGTAGGAACGGGCGAGATCGGCCCGCCAAAACCGCTCAAAGATCTGCTCAAGATGTTTGGGTGCAATGCCTGCGCCTGTATCTTCAACGATGACGTGCAGAAATTGATCTGTTCGTCTCGCCTGCACGGTGACTTGGCCCCCTGCAGGGGTGTAGCCCACGGCATTTTGAATTAGATTACGGATCGCTCGGGTCAATTTCAGAGCATCGCCCGTCAGTCGTAGATCCGGTTCAATCTGACTAACAAGCTGAATAGATTTAAGCTGCGCCTGGGCCTGATAAAGCTGGACCAGTTGACTCACAATGGAGGATAAATTGACCTCTTTTTTCTCAAAATTAAAAACCTTTTCCGTGCGTGCCAAGAGCAGCATGTTCTCGGTGAGCTGCGTCATTTGGTCCGCCGCATTGAGGACCGTTTCAAAGGCTTCTCGATCATCTGGGCGTATTCCTTCTGGGTATTTAAGGGAGACATCTACGTTGCTAATGATCGCCATCAACGGACTCCGCAATTCGTGAGAGGCATCTGCCGTAAATTGCTGCAGACGTTGGAAGCTGGTTTCAATGGGCTGCATGGCCTGTCGATGGAGCCAGAGAGTACCTATGCCGCTAATGGTGAGCGCCACAATGGCTCCCAGCCCCAGCCCCCAGTCAAGCTGAGTGACGGTTTCATCAAATTCTTGTAAGGATTGACTGACCCGAACGTAGCCAATTTGCTGACCTGTACTGTGGCCTAAAACCGGAAGCGTGACCGCCTGAATTCTGGGTTGACCGGCTTGAATCTTGCGAAAGACCAGAGGATTGAACGGCTTCTGGATGGGATGTTTGCCCTGCTGCTCGATTAAATTACCCTGAGGACTGAACCACTCGATTGTGAGATGACCGCTGGCAATGTTTTGGACTAGGTATTCATTATCAACCTGAAGGCGGCCATCTTCATGTTCAAGACTGCCCGCTGCCCCTTTGCCTAAGTCTGTAAGCTGATTCAACAATTGCTCTCTCAGGCTATGCACAAAGACGACCCGCACAACCACTGCGAATCCTGATAACACTAGGGAAAACACTAAGAGATTTGACAGCAGCAGACGATGGCGAATGTTCTGAAACATGTTGCCTCACAGGTGAATGGAGGAGACCACGAATGGACTAGGCAAGTCGATAGCCCATTCCATAAACGGTTTCAATGACGCCATCTGAGCTACCGGCAGCTTTTAGCTTACTTCTGAGGTTGGTAATGTGGGTGGTCACGGTGCCCTCCCCTGAGGTCTGATCAAAGTCCCAAAGCCGCTCTATAATGGCCGAGCGAGTCAGCACCTGCTGGGGATGGCGGACGAAGTATTCTAGAATCAAATACTCTGTGCGGGTGAGAGATAGCACGGTCCCCTGATATTTAACCGTCGCATTAGCAGGCTCTATGATCAGATCACCATGCTCTAGAGTCGTGGGTAAAATCTCAGTCCGGCGGCGAGATAGGGCACGAATACGGGCGGCCAGCTCTTGTAGCTTAAAGGGCTTAATCAAGTAGTCATCGGCACCGGCATCTAGGCCAATCACCTTATCAGAGGTGGTGTCGCGGGCTGTCAGCATTAAAATCATGGCGGTGGAACCGGCTTCTCTTAATTTTTTGCAGAGGCTAAGTCCATCAAGGCGGGGCAACATGAGATCAAGCAAGATGAGTTCGTAATCTGCGGCTTGGGCGTAGTCCCAGCCTTCGATGCCGTCGTTGGCAACGTCAACGGTGTGGTGCTGGTGGGTGAGATCTTTGGCAAGGGGTTGGGCGATGCGGCGATCGTCTTCGACAATCAGGATTTTCATGGGTCTTGTTGAGTCAGTTGTAAAGTATGAGGTCGTTTTCAGAGTATCAGGGACTTATAACTGTTTGGCTGGCTCTTCGATTGGCTGTTCTGCAGTTAGCTCCTTGGGTCTATTTCCTAAGTAAATGACGAGACCGATGATTGCAGCCATGAAGACGATGCTGGTACCAACTGTTCCTAACCCCAGGCCACCATTTTTAGTAGATTGTGACAGCAGATCGCCAAAGGAGGCTCCCAGAGGGCGAG
>JBAUJD010000517.1:0-2087 GCA_049683515.1 Thermosynechococcaceae cyanobacterium
ATCTATGACAACGTTGCCTATGGGGCGCGGGTCAATAATTATGAAGGCGATCTAGACGAGTTAGTAGAGCGATCGCTGCGCCGCGCGGCCCTCTGGGATGAGGTCAAGGATAAGCTGGGAGACAATGGATTTTCTCTATCGGGGGGACAGCAACAGCGGCTTTGCATTGCTCGCACCATCGCCGTGGATCCCGAAGTCGTGCTGATGGATGAACCCTGCTCGGCCTTGGATCCTATCGCTACCCTCAAAATTGAGGAGCTAATGCAGGAACTGAAGCAGAAATACACGATTGTGATTGTGACCCACAACATGCAGCAGGCCGCGCGGGTGTCAGATCGGACGGCCTTTTTTAATGCGGAAGAAACCGTCGAGCAGGGCGGCAAGGTTGGCTATCTGGTTGAGTTTGACGAAACAGCCAAGATTTTTACTGAGCCCACTCAAGACTCTACCCGAGACTATGTTTCGGGCCGATTTGGCTAATCTACTCCTATGAGGAGCGAAAGCCACAATCTGGCTCATAATCGATGTAATCCCCTTCGCCCTCAGCCCCCTCTATACCTTGTCTAGATGTTCTTGCATAGCTTGGGTATAGATCGCATCGGCTTCACTGAGCCTAGAAACCTCTTCCCCGGTCAGCGTTGCGACCGTTTCAGCTTCAGGATTGAGAATTTCCATTGCATTCAAGGAGCCAACTTCAGGGGGGCTGATTAAGCCAAAACCAATGAGTAAGAAGACCAGGGACGTTTGTCTGTTTGAAGTGGAGTGAAACATAGTGGCATCTCCAAAATCGATATGCACAGACTAACGGCCTGTTGTGACAAGGTTGTGTCAAATTGTTGACAATAGTATTTTCCTGCCTAGACGCCATTCGACGCGCCATGAAATAGATCGTGGCGCAGTTTCCCTGCGCTGTAGGATTCTAGACATGCATTATTAATGTCTGCGACACATCTTTGTCACAAGTTGTGTTTATGTTTCAGTGGAGCCTGTTGTATGAATTTCACAAGGCTAAATGCATAATCTGGGGTGTAGAGGATGGCACACAATCGGCTGGGATTAGAGCGAATCGTGTTCTTTAGTGATGCAGTCTTTGCGATCGCAATGACCCTTCTTGTCACCAACCTGAAGCCGCCGACTGCTTCTGACTTATCCGCACAGCGATCACTGCTTCCTTTCCTGGTGTCTCACCTGGCTAACTACCAAGCCTACGTGATTAGCTTTATGGTGCTGGGTCTATATTGGGTCGGGCACCATCACTACTTTCGCTATCTCAAGCGGTACGATCCCATTTTGATTGGTCTCAACATGGGTTTGCTAATGTGCATTACCTTTTTGCCCTTCCCAACCGAAATTTTAGAAGATTATGGCAATCAGCGACTCTCAGTATTTTTTTACGCTGCCAGCATGGCCGTGACTGGATTTGTTAAAAGCTTGCTCTGGTGGTATGCCTCTGATCAGCATCGTCTGATTCATTCTCGAATCAGACCGCAACGGATTCGGACGATGACCTATGTGGCTCTGGTCCCTCCAGTTGTTTTCTTAGGTTCAATTCTTATTATTCCCTTTAGCCCTGAGATTGCAGAGTGGTCCTGGATACTCATTATTGGGTTGCTTCTCTTGCCCAAGTGGCGGCTGTTCACCATATCTCATTCATAAGCGTCTCGATAAAGATTAATCCACACGACATAGATCAAGGGAAGAAAACCTTGAAGTCGGTATGGCTCGGACACCAGTGACGATAAGTTATCGCTAGCCATTACTATACCAATCCTAGCTGATAGCAGAGAAAGCATCATAAGTTTTCAGATTAGGCATTGTGAACAATCGGTAATTGATAAATAGGGCTTGCTGAAAAAGTCTAGAACAACGGTCTATTAACGTTCTTAAGTCGATTATCGGTTGCCAGATGCAAGGAAAAAGTCAGAAAATGGTCAAAACCCTTGCATTTGAATCGGCATGGATCGCAGCAATTCCCCAGGCCAGCTCTCCTTTGAGAATTTTTATTTGCCCTTTGGTGGCAAATTGTCCGGCGACAATCGCTGGGTAACACTCGCCGAGTTAGTTCCGTGGCAGAGCATTGCAAGCGA
>JBAUJD010000518.1:0-2740 GCA_049683515.1 Thermosynechococcaceae cyanobacterium
CGCTAACGGGCACCACTGATGTGATCCGCTCATCGCGGGGAATGGGCAGTAACTGCACGATGGGCACCCCCCGCGCCGTCCGAGACACCACCGGAATTTGATAGGCGTGGACGCAGTAAACCACCCCGCGATCGCTAAACAGTAAAATACTGTCGTGGTCACAGCAGGCAAAGAAATGCTCAACGGCATCGTTCTCTTTGATCCGTGCCCCAGCGCGACCACGAGTGGCCCGACTCTGAGCCTCAAAGGTGTTGGTTGCCATGCGCTTGATGTAGCCCTGCTCGGTGACTAAAATAACCGATTGCTCATTGGCAATCAGGTCCATATCATCAAGATGCCCCCCGGCTCCAAAGATAAGTTGAGTCCGACGTGGCGTCGCAAACTTGGTCTTCAGATCGGTCACTTCGGTTTCGATAATCTCTAGCCGTCGTTCCCGTCGGTTGAGAATATCTTCACAGTCTGCAATTTTGACCTGCAGGTCATCGTGTTCACGATGAATCTTCTCCGCTTCCAGCGCAGTCAAGCGACGGAGCTGCATCTGCAGAATGGCGTCAGCTTGAGGTTCAGAAAGGCCAAAGTCATCCATCAAGCCCTGACGGGCGATCGCAGAATCTGCCGCCTGCCGAATCAACTGAATGACAGCATCTAGATTATCTAAAGCAATCAACAAGCCCTGAAGCAGATGATCGCGCTCTTGAGCTTTACGCAGGGCAAAGCGAGTCCGGCGCATCACTGTTTCTTCCCGGAATTCCAAGAAGACCGTGAGAAATTTCTTCAGACTCAGCAACTGCGGATCGTTGTCCACCAGAGCCAGCATATTGGCCCCGAAGTTGGTCTGAATCGGCGTCTGCTTGTAAAGATTATTAAGCACCACCTGTGGATAGGCATCTCGCCTCAGTTCGATCACCACGCGCATACCGTCGCGATCGCTTTCATCTCGAATATCGGAAATGCCCTCCAGCCGCTTCTCGTTAACCATCTCAGCAATGCGCTCAATCAGCGCCGCCTTGTTGGTCTGATAGGGCAATTCCGTAATGATGATCGCCTCGCGGTCGGGCCTACCCCGCTGCTCCAGGGTTTCAATGGACGCAACACCGCGCATCGTAATTGAGCCGCGCCCGGTAGTGTAAGCCTCACGAATACTCGTAGTGCCAAGAATCAGCCCCCCCGTCGGGAAATCTGGTCCCGGAATATATCGCATCAGATCGGTATCGGTGATCTCAGGGTCGTGAATGAGCGCCACCAGACCATCTACCACCTCCCCTAGATTATGGGGGGGGATATTCGTCGCCATTCCCACCGCAATCCCGGACGAGCCGTTGATCAAGAGCTGTGGCAGACGCGAGGGTAGAACGATAGGCTCCTGCTGTGACCCATCGAAGTTATCGGCAAAGTCAACGGTATCTTGATCAATATCTTGAATCAGAGAGTCGCTGCTCAACGCCTGCAGGCGACACTCGGTATATCGCATCGCCGCAGGCGGATCGTTGTCAATGGAGCCAAAGTTACCGTGACCGTTGATGAGCGGCATCCGCATCGAAAAATCTTGGGCCATCCGCACCAGGGCGTCATACACTGCCGTATCACCGTGGGGATGGTATTTACCCAGCACTTCCCCTACGACACGGGCACATTTACGAAACGGACGCTCAGGGGTGAGTCCTAGTTCATGCATCGCAAACAAAATGCGGCGATGCACTGGCTTGAGGCCGTCTCGCGCATCAGGGAGCGCTCGCCCCACAATGACGCTCATGGCATATTCAAGGTAAGAGCGCGACATTTCATCTCGTAAGTCAATAGAGATGATGCGATCCTGAGCTGACTCTAGGGCCATAGGGGAAACTCCAAAAAACAAGATTTTTGCCGCTCAGGCCACAAAAATCATCACAGAACGACTAAACAGCACTCAAGGCTATTTAATTCGTAGATTATGGTGTTCATTTTAGCATGTTTCGCGATCCGTTATCGCTCTGCAAAACCCTTGCTGTCAGGGTATTTGACAGGGGTTGACAATTGTGATTCGTCCAGAGTCGATTGCGGTCAGAGAAAATGCTTTGCCTATCCCTTGTGATATCGAACAGGCACTCTGAAAATCTATACCCAGCATTGATTGCAATGAAATCAATGATTACAATAGAGCTATTAGACTTAAAAATTAAATCCTTGAATAATCTATGGCTAGCATTACGATTCGGAATCTTGATGAACAAGTGAAAACAGCGTTGCGCCTCCAGGCTGCACAGCATAATCGATCAATGGAAGAAGAAGCACGAATAATTTTGCGGCAGACCCTTTGTAAGTCTGCCGCTCCCAATATTACTGAGCTTGCGACGCTCTTGTTTGGTGAAGAAAACGGTTTTGACTTAGACTCTCATCCACCCATTTCGCCTCGAAATCTAATCGAATGATTATCTTGGACACGAATGTCATCTCTGAGGTGATGAAGCCTGCACCCCAAACTCAAGTCTTAGACTGGTTGAATCGTCAAAATCAAGAGTGTTTGGCTGTCACAGCCATTACTGCCGCTGAAATTTACTATGGGATTGGTCGGTTACCCCAAGGCAAGCGCAAAGCTGATCTCGCAACCCAGTTTCGGCGTTTTCTACAGCAAGGCTTTGAAGATCGACTTCTACCGTTTGATGCTTTAGGGATGACAACGAACCTATAATGCCTGTTGAATAAGGGTCAATGCTCTCATGCCTCGTTGAAAATTGAGTCGTTTATGAGGCTTCAATCTCAT
>JBAUJD010000519.1:0-2308 GCA_049683515.1 Thermosynechococcaceae cyanobacterium
GTGTTCATAGGCTTAGGCTGGCTGGGCTGGCAAGAATATCAAAAAGTCGAAAACTATCGAGCTTGGGCCGAGCAATTTGAGCGCAGCAAGTACGATATTTACGCGGTCCTAGGCCAGTCCGGTGAGACATTAACGTGGGGACGGCCCACTCGCAAAGGTCCAGTGGATCTGAAGCGCTGCTCTTTTGCTGAGATTGATGCCGTGCAGCTCAGAATTGATGAGCAGGTTGTTGACTGGCAGCAGCCCCCAACGGAGGGGAAAAAGATATCTATTGAGTTGATCACAGCGGAACAGCCGATGCAAATTCCGTTCACTGATGTTGAGATCGCAGCAGATTGGGCAAAATATCTAACTCAGGCAGTGCAGGGCTAGTGGTCTACTGGTAGAAAGTCATTGGCCTGGATACCCCTATTTTTTACCGAAGAACTGGCCAGTCACGGCCAGATAGCTGGCGGGTGCGCCCCAGAGCAGCAAGCCAAGGCCCATTTGGAAAGGGTGCTGTTCACTCAACAGGTAGGGAAGTTGGCTCATGTAGCCACAGCAGAGCATCGTCCCCATCATTCTGACGGTGACCGGGTAGCTGCGGGATGAGAGGGATGCGATCGCAACCAATCCACAGAACACCGACAAGCCATAGAAAATAGAGGCATCAGCAGATAAACCACTGGGATCTAATGCGGTCAAAAAGAAGCCTGCCGAACAGACTAAAGCGATCGCTGCAATGATAATTCGTGAACCTGCACTCAATGATTTTGCTCCCTAGTGTTCAATAAACTGTCAACGCAGCTTTTTACTTTAGACTCATCTTCACAGTGAGTGTGCCCAAAAACAGGCTTGAGACTGACGAATCCGCAAATTTACCAATGCCAGGGATAATGTTAAGGGAGTAGTCCAGGCTTGTCCAGGCATCGGGACCAAGACCGCTGCTTCTGTTACCGTAACCAATAGTGTATTTCTCAAGCAATATGGCTGAAGTTCTGTTATTCAATGCGCTGCGCGAAGCAATTGACGAAGAGATGGACAAAGACCCCACCGTCCTGGTGATGGGAGAAGACGTCGGTATCTATGGCGGCTCCTATAAGGTGACCAAAGGGCTATACGACAAGTATGGTGAGCTGCGCGTGCTCGATACCCCCATCGCAGAGAATAGCTTTACCGGAATGGCCGTGGGTGCTGCCATGACCGGCCTGCGCCCCATTATCGAAGGCATGAACATGGGGTTCTTGCTGCTGGCCTTCAACCAAATTTCTAACAACGCCGGCATGCTGCGCTATACCTCTGGCGGTAATTTTGAGATTCCGCTGGTGATTCGCGGCCCTGGTGGCGTCGGCAATCAGCTCGGCGCTGAGCATTCTCAACGCTTAGAAGCCTATTTCCAGGCGGTGCCGGGGTTGAAAATTGTGGCCTGCTCAACGCCTAGCAACGCGAAAGGGTTGCTCAAAGCCGCGATCCGTGACCCGAACCCCGTGCTGTTCTTTGAACATGTGCTGCTCTACAACCTTAAAGAAGAGTTGCCGAAGGGAGACTTTGTGCAGCCACTGGATAAAGCAGAAGTCGTCCGTTCGGGCAAAGACGTCACAATTTTGACCTACTCGCGGATGCGTCATCACGTTCTGCAAGCCGTGAAAAAATTGACAGAAGAAGGCCATGATCCAGAAGTGATTGACCTGATCTCTTTGAAGCCCCTCGACTTTGACACCATTGGTGCCTCTATTCGTAAGACCCATCGCGTCATTATTGTCGAAGAATGCATGAAGACTGGCGGCATTGGGGCAGAACTGACGGCTTCTATTAATGATCGACTGTTTGATGAACTAGATGCCCCGGTTTTGCGGCTGTCCTCACAGGATATTCCGACGCCCTATAATGGTGCGCTAGAGAGGCTGACCATTGTCCAGCCTCAACAAATTGTAGAGGCGGTTCAGAGAATGGCAGCGCTGCAAGTTTAGTCATTCATGGACTAAACAGACGGTAGATTCCTAAGTGAATTGCGAGGGTTGATGGACGCTGAAGCGGTCATGAGACCCATTCATTATTGGACTGATTAAGGTGGCTTAGGTGCTTGGCAAACAACGATTTTTATTAGCCTTTATTGTGGCACTGGTAATCGGTGCTTTATTTGTGATCTCTCAGGTGCCGGTCAAGTTGGGCCTAGACCTTCGAGGTGGCTCTCAACTGACGCTGCAGGTGCAAACCAACGACAAGGTGCCTGAAATCACCCCACGAGTCTTAGAGGCCGTCAAGAGCGTTGTCGAAGGCCGTATTAATGCCTTGGGTGTATCAGAGTCTTTAGTGCAAACCTCTGGCA
>JBAUJD010000520.1:0-7725 GCA_049683515.1 Thermosynechococcaceae cyanobacterium
TAAATGGGCAAGGGGACAGGAACTGTCCTCTCTAAACGTGGAGTCGGCTAGCGCTACTGATTGCGGAAGCATGAGGCAACTGGCGGCGAGGAAACGTGCAAAATCTCGAACTCAGCAGGACGGAAACCCCGTTCTCCTTGAGGCGGGGTAGTTCATATCTGATGCTCTACGGTATGCGATCACAGGGTGGGGGCTATGGCTTCCGAAGGGCAATGTTGTAGCGATAGGTTTCAGGATTCTTACTAATTCTAAGGAGGCTTTGAACCTCACCTTGTAACTGCTCGATTGGTGAGTGTTCCCATTTTAGTAACAGGTGCGATCGCAACCCTCCCACCAAGCTAACCTAGAGCTGCCCCCAACCAAAAGCCCCCCATGCTTCAGGACGCCCGAGACTACCAAATTCTATTTCTGTCTCTCTTTCTCATTCTCGGCATCACCACCAAAGACTGGACCCTGCAGATGGGGACCGTTGGTGTTGCGATCTCAACCGCCCTCACCGTCCAGCTTCTCATCTCCTTTTGGCTCTACACCCGAACAGACCCAACAACAGACTTCAACCCCTCACTCCGCAGTGCCTTGATTACGGCCCTGGGCTTGAGCTTACTGCTACGAACCGGCCACTGGACGACAATGGCCTTGGCCGCGATGCTGGCGATCTTAAGTAAGTTTATCTTGCGGTCTAACAATAAGCATTTCTTTAACCCCGCCAACTTTGGCATTATCGCCGTGCTATTACTGACTCAAGATGCCTGGGTCTCACCGGGGCAGTGGGGCGAAGTGGGCTGGTATGGCCTCTTATTCGCTGGTGCTGGTGGCATTGTCCTCAAGCGGGTCGGACGTTGGGACACCACCGCCATGTTTTTAGGCACCTACACCCTGCTTGGCATTGTTCGGAATCTATGGCTGGGCTGGAGCTGGGATGTGTTGACCCATCAGCTCATGAGCGGGTCGCTGCTGTTATTTGCCCTGTTTATGCTCACTGACCCGCGTTCGATTCCCGATGCCCGGAGCGCGAGGTTAGTGTGGTCGGGGTCAATAGCAATCCTAACCTTTATTCTGCAAACCCAGTTTTCAATGACGACGGGGATTTTTTGGGCCTTATTTGCGATCGCACCTTTCACTGTCTTGCTCGATCAGCAATGGTTCGCGCCTCGCTTCACTTGGCAGACGAGCCGTTAGCGTGCGCTTGAACTCACTTACTTTGGATGAGACTCACCCCGCTCAAATCGGGGATAAACCTCTGCCTCAAATAATGCCTGAATCTGCGCTCGAACCTCTTCTGGCTGTTCTTGAATCAGGGGATCGTGATCTTTGCGAATATCATAATCATGACTTACGGGAGCCGAGGCGATGTCCTGTAGCCAAGTGGTGTGCAGCGTAAATCCAAAATTCAGTAAACCATGGCTGAGCCGGTACAGTGGTCCAGACTTTAAATCCTTCGCATCAAAAATCCAGAGTTCACTATTTTGAGACCAAGAGGGGTGCTCCGGCGGCGGCTCCGACTTAGAAGAGAGCGTATCAGAATAAAGAACCACCGAGATAATATACCCCTCTGTAGAATCATTTGCAGCACTCCCTTTACGGGGGACAAACTGGGGCGACGTTCCCAAATACCCCGCCGGGAAAGAATAACAATTCTCTTCATTGAGCGTTAGCTGGATGGGCTTGTCGGCCTCGTCGGCGCTGTTGCGCCCAATGTGCAAGTGGCAAAGACTAGAGGGGCGTCCTTCACGGGTTATTCTGAGAACTTCTTCTTGGGGGACAATGCGACCATTCTCTGCACCTTTCTTATAGTCTTTGTAGGCTTCAAAATTGCGTTTGGTGAGGGTGTCATGCCAGCAGCCCCAACTACTCCAGTAAATGTCTTTGAACTGTCCGGTGGGGTAGTCGTCTCGATAGGCATAGAGTGCCGTTGACCAGTTGTAGTCTAGTGAATAGGCATAGTCCGAGGCTTCCACCGTGCCGGTTTCTGGATTAATGACGTATCCCGCTAAGCGGCTGACATCCATCGGGCCTACCACCGTGCCAGCCAACCGCTGGACGTTCGCGGTAATGGCAGCTTCGTCGTAATCACCCTTGCCATCGCGATCGTCAAAGACAGACCGATCAAAGATACGGATGTACTCAGCGGGATCGGTGGCGCAGTTATGGGTGGCATGAAGGGTGACCTTACCGTCTGGGTTATCGTAATCGACCAGATAATGCGCCATCTCAAAGGGGAGTTCCACCGATTGAGCGGTGACGGTGGGCCGCTTAGTGTCTGTTAGCCACCTTAGCCATTTGGGAATGCCTTGACGTTGTGGTGGGCTAGATTTGAGATCAGCACGACGGACAAAGTAGAGCTTCGTAATATCTAACTGCGGATAATCAAATAAATCAGCGAACAGGACTTTTGCATCTTCAGAGATCTGGCTCTTTTGGTAGGGCAGGAAGTGTTCTAGGGCCAGTTTAAAACTGGTGTCGGCAAGGACAAGATAATCTTTCGTCAGGCCAATCTGATGCAGCGTTTCATCAATCTTGAGCGGACGACCGTTAGGCAAACGGACCTGCCAGGTTTCAGAAAGATGGGAGCTAGAGATATCCCAACGCATCACATTTACAAAGTCATGGCGAGCGAAATGCTGCAGAACTTTATCCACAAAGCCCAAGACTCTCAGCACAATCTTAAAGAGGCGACTCACGAGTTCGGTGATTTGACTCAAAGGAGAGGATGGCTCTGAGAGGGCGGCTTGGATGGATTCTCGTTGCTTGTTTAACCGGGCATTCACCGACCGAGAGAGACTCAGCAGGGTTGAAAACGACTTGCCCACATTGACGGTAAATAGCTCGTGACAGTTGGGGTCATAACCCGGATGGGCCGCTGTCATCACCTGCTTGAAGGGACGAACTTTCACAAAAGAGGTGAGTGCGCGCCATTCATCGTTCCAGCCGACCGGAGCAATGACCTCTAGCGTGACGGGATCAATTTCATAGGGGCGACCGACATCCCAGGTAACGAGTAGACGTTCATGCTGATCTTGGGCTGACTTCACTGGGACAAGGGCGGTGTTCAACTGATTGCGAACGCCGAGACTATTCCACGCCATGCGAGAAATGCCCACATTTTGAAATTGAAGGTCGCGATATTGTGCATCGGTTTGGGTGGCGAGATCGGCATAGTAGCAAGGGGGTTTGACAAGACGTGTTTTGAGCTGTGCTGCGCCTTGCCCAAAGTCAAAGCGGTAGATCATGCCATCGCCATTAAAGAGGGGCGTCCATCCATCCTTGGCCGGTTTGATGGTGCGCAAGTCTTCGTCGCTGACAACACCGGCGGGGATCGATCCGGCAGGACCAATAATAAAGACGTGCCCCGTTAGGTCATTGGGGAGCTGTGCTTCTTCTTCGGTGAGTCCCTTCTTAATCGTCAGCGGCAGATCTGAGAGTTCTTCTCGACTGACGGACAGAATCGATTGTGGAAACCCTTTTCTAGATGAATGTTGATCTTGCTGCAGGTTCGTGTCTTCAGAGGTGATTCGCGCCTGGGTCATTCTAATGTTCCTAACGATGCTAGCTCATTGAATCGACTGCTCATCGACTGTGGTGCGATCGCAAACAAGGCCCGTCAGCGTTCTCTAACGCCATTCTTCGGCCTCGATGGACAACACTCTTGAGTCTATAAACGGTGCAAAAATAACGGCCCCATCTTCAGTCTTTTACGAGATATAATTCGTAGCAACTGAAGTAACCCAGTCTATCTATCTGGCCGACCAGTAACGCTGACGCAAGCGTTTACAAAGCGCAATGATTTTGGCAAACAGACCTTGAACAGATCATTTGTGATTTGAGCGCTGGGCTAAACCGTTGTCCAACCCAACCAAAACCCTCATTGAGCCTTGTGATTGTTGCGTAGAATCGACCGCCAGCTATACACATTGATGGGCAGTCTGGCTGTGACTGGCTGGTCTGCGTTGGGGGTTGCTCAGGCACAGGTGATTCCCGATGGCACAGTGCCGACTCAAGTGACCCCTTCCGGTGGGCGTAACGTCTCGATCTCTAATGGGCAGCAAGTCGGCGGCAATCTATTCCATAGTTTTGAGCAGTTTGATATTCTTGCCAATGGCTCCGTCTTTTTTGATAGCCCGACGGGGGTGCAAAATATCATTACCCGCGTCACCGGAAGCTCTGCCACTCGGATCGATGGCTCCATTGGTGTCCATGGCTCTGCTAATTTATTTCTACTCAATCCCAACGGGGTAACGTTTGGCCCCAATGCCTCTCTTAATATTGGTGGTTCTTTTATTGCCAGTAGTGCCACTAGCCTTCGCTTTGCCGATGGGACTCAATTTAGGACTCAATCCCCGGCCCCTGGTGCGTTATTAACGATGAGTGTGCCAGTGGGTCTGCAGTTTGGTGCGGCTCCAGGGGCGTTGGTGAATCAGTCGCAGTTTAAGGTTCCTGTCCAAGGCAATCTGCCCACATCGCCAGATGCTGCAACACAGCCCGTCCGAACGGTTGGTTTACAGGTGAATCAGGGGCAAACGCTAGCGTTACTTGGCGGCGAGGTTGTGCTTGATGGAGGTTTGATTACGGCACCGGGCGGTCAGATTAGTCTAGGCAGCGTAGCGGCCAATAGTGACGTGGGTCTGCAGCCTAGCCCTCAAGGCTGGATGGTTGACTATGCTCCTTTGACAGCCTTTGCAGATATTCGCTTGTCTAATTTAGCCATCGTGGATGCCAGCGGAGATCGCGGAGGCCGTATTCAAGCCCAAGGGCGCAATATTTTGCTGACGGGTGGCTCCAAATTCTTATCTAATACAACCGGAGATCAACCTGGTGGTCGTGTCGATATTGATGCCTCTGAGTCTGTACAAGTGTTAGGGACAACGGATAGTCCTGGGGTCTTTGAACCCTTTGAGGCCAGTGTTGGTATTTTGGTCCCGATCAGAAGTGGCATCTCGACGAATACCTTTGGCGCAGGCAAGGCCGGGAATATTCAGATTCAGACCAAAGCCTTAACGCTTCGGGATGGGGCACAGGTGACGGCGGCTTCTGCTAGTGCAACGGGCCAGGGCGGTAATTTAACGATCCGTGCTTCAGAGTCAGTCGAGATTTCTGGCACCTCTATCTTCCCTGAGGGGCAAGAAAATAACGGTCCATTTAGCGCCACGGGGCTTGGCATTGACGCACCCGGATTTGGCAATGATTTTTTTCTAGAGCTGAATACCGTCAGTGCGTTAGGAACCGTCAGTGCGGGTGCCGGTGCTTCTGGTAATTTGCGCGTTGAGACCGGTCGGCTGGTCGTTCAAGATGGGGGCTTGATTTCAACGAGTTCCTTCGGACCCGGTGCTGCTGGTGCCTTAACCGTGAACGCATCTGAGTCAATTTTACTGCGAGGGACATCGGCGAGTGGTGCGATCGCCAGTGGCTTATTTGCCCCTACTATTACAACTGGACCCGCAGGTGATTTGAGCATTAACACCCGTCAACTGACGATTCAAGGGGGAGCAAACATTGCCACCAATACCCTTGGCTCTGGTCAAGGTGGAACCATTGATATTGTTGCTTCGGAGTTTGTAACGCTGGAGGGTACTTCTGCCAATGGCGCATTCAAAAGTGGTCTATTCTCCCAGAGCTTTGGGGTTGGGAATGCGGGCAGCGTCAGGGTTGTAACGGACCAATTGGCAATTGATGAGGGTGCGGGGATTGCTCTTGGCAGCGTCAATCAGGCAAAAGGGGGCAACATTGATGTGCAGGCCCAAGCGGCGACACTCGATAATGGGGCGTTTATCTCGGCAAATACCGAAAGTGGTCAGGGCGGTAACATTCAACTCAATATTGCTGATCAGTTGCGACTACAGCGGGGTAGCCGCACTTCTGCTACAGCCGGTGCCGATCTGACGAATGGTGATGGCGGTAACGTTAACATCAGTGCTGCCCTGCTGGTTGCCTTGGGCGAGAGCAGCATCACCGCCGAGGCGTTCTCTGGCCGAGGGGGAAATATCAAAATTCTGACAACGGGGGGACTGTTTCAATCCCCTGATAGCGTTATTTCTGCTAGCTCAGCCCTAAATGACGATGGTACCGTACTGATCAATAATCCAGACGTTGATCCCAGCGACGGCACGCTAGTCTTGCCGGAGACGATTACCGTTACGCCTAAGCTGGCCCAAGGATGTCGCCCAGGGCAAGTCATTGGGCCGGGTCAATTTGTGCGAACTGGACGAGGGGGACTGCCGCCTCGCCCCACTGAGGTGCAATCGACGGCGGCAATTTGGCAAGATCTGCGCCCCCCTGGCGCATTGATGCCTAGGTCTGCCAAGGCCGTCAAGGTGCCGCCGGCTGTATCCCCCGCTATTGTTGAAGCGAAGGGATGGGTGAATACCGTGCAGGGAACGATGCTGGTGGCACCCGAACAAGGATCGGAGATCGCACTCATCTCTGACCCGGCAACCTGTTAAACGCGGGTGTGGTCTGCGCTCACTTCAGGGTGCTTTGGGTGAAACAGAGTGGCGGGGCGTGGTTCTGGCTTTGCGATGGGCAAGATGGAGCAGAAAGGCGTAATCTCTGGCGGTTTCACGGTACTGCTCATATCGACCACTCACTCCACCATGCCCTGCTTCCATGTCGGTGTGCAGCATCAGGAGGTTGTGATCTGTCTTCTTAGCCCGCAGCTTGGCGACCCACTTGGCCGGTTCCCAGTACTGCACCTGTGAGTCTTCAAGGCCCGTGGTTACCAGTAGAGATGGATAGGCTTTTGGCTCTACATTATCGTAGGGCGAATAGGAGAGCAGATATCGATAGTATTCAGGGTCATTGGGGTTGCCCCACTCATCGTATTCGCTGGTGGTGAGCGGGATGGTGTCATCGAGCATGGTGGTGACGACATCGACCCAGGGCACTTGGGCAATGATGCCATCAAAGAGGTCTGGTTCCATATTCATGACGGCTCCTACGAGTAGCCCCCCAGCAGAGCCGCCCATGGCGTAGAGGCGATCGCGATCTGCATACTTTTGGGCCACGAGATAATTGCCGACATCAAGGAAATCTGTGAAGGTATTCTTTTTCTTAAGCAGCTTGCCGTCTTCGTACCACTGGCGTCCCAGGGTTTGGCTGCCTCGAACGTGTGCTATTGCAAATCCAAACCCACGATCCAATAAGCTCAGCCTTGAAGTACTGAAATAGGGCTGAATGCTGTTTCCATAAGCGCCGTAGCCATAGAGCAATAAAGGGTTAGAACCATCTTTTTTGTATCGATCTTTGCGATAAACGACAGTGACCGGCACCTTAGCCCCGTCACGGGCAGGCACCATTAACCGCTCCACCTGATAGTCATTGGACTTAAACGCACCTAGAACAACATTTTGCTTTAACTGCGTTCGTTGTCGCGTGGCGACATCATAGTCGTAGGTCGTGGTCGGCGTGCTGGGAGACTCGTAGGTATACCGGAGTACACCGCTTTTGAATTCAGGATTGTCCCCCAAGGCAACCTCGTAGGCCGCGTCATCAAAGGAGAGGAAATGAGCTGTATCAGGACTAGACCAGGGATGAATGCGGAGGCGAGTGAGGCCGTCTTTGCGTTCTTCGACTGCCATGAATTTTTGAAAGAGAGAAAAATCTGCCAGATAGACCGCTGGATCGTGGGGGATCACCGTTTCCCAGTCTGCCTCAGCCGTGACGGCAGGGGTTCGCTTCAATGCAAAGTTTTGAGCATCGCGGTTAGTACGGATATAAAAGAAACCGTTAGCG
>JBAUJD010000521.1:0-6508 GCA_049683515.1 Thermosynechococcaceae cyanobacterium
CTTCGGCGCTCCAGCTTGTGGCAACTCCAGTCCTGACAGGTGCAATGGTCCTTCTGGGGTTTGACCTGATTGTCGGCACGGCTTTCTTCAACCCCACTGGTGGCGGCGACCCGATTGTTTACCAGCATATGTTCTGGTTTTACTCGCACCCAGCGGTATACATCATGATTTTGCCTGCGTTCGGGCTAATCTCAGAGATTCTGCCGGTCCATGCGCGCAAGCCGATTTTTGGATACCAGGCGATCGCCTACTCCAGCATCGCCATCAGCTTTTTGGGCCTGATTGTGTGGGCGCACCACATGTTTACCAGCGGCACCCCCGACTGGCTCAGAATGTTCTTCATGATCGCCACGATGGTGATCGCAGTCCCCACCGGCATCAAAGTCTTTAGCTGGGTGGCAACGGTGTGGGGCGGCAAGCTCAGGCTGTGCAGCGCCATGCTGTTTGCAATGGCCTTCGTTTCAATGTTTGTCGTCGGGGGTCTCAGTGGCGTTATGGTGGCGGCTGTACCCTTCGATATTCACGTTCACGATACCTACTTCATCGTCGCTCACCTGCATTATGTTCTGTTTGGCGGTAGCGTTTTCGGCATCTACGCGGGCCTCTATCACTGGTTCCCCAAGATGACGGGCAAGATGCTTAATGAGCCTCTGGGTAAAATTCACTGGGCTTTGACCTTTGTCGGCTTCAATATGACCTTTTTACCCATGCACGTTTTGGGTTTACAGGGTATGAACCGACGGGTGGCTGAGTATGACCCGCAGTTTGCCACCATTAACATGATTTGTACGATTGGCTCCTATATCTTGGCTGTTTCCACATTACCCTTCATCGTCAACGCAGTCTGGAGCTGGATGGCAGGTGAAAAAGCTAGCGATAATCCTTGGGACGCATTAACCCTAGAGTGGACAACTCCCTCACCCCCACCTCACGAAAACTGGGAAATTGAGCCGGTTTTGGTGGTCGGTCCCTACGATTACGGCATGAATCATAAGATGCCGGTAAACGTTCCGTTAGCGGATGAGTCAGAGCCAGTTCTAGCAGCAGGCCCAGAGTCTGTACTAAGGGCAAAGGGCAATGTGCCAGTTTACGACGAGGAAGAAAGCGAAGAGTAGCGTCCAACCATCTTTATCACGATCAGTCCTACCTAGGTGTTGTTTTATCTATGCAAGGTTCAACCGTCGATCAAAATCAAGCAGCACTCAATCATGCTGGTGCAGCAGAACATAGCGAACATCCCGACCTCAGACTGTTTGGATTTATTGTTTTTTTAGTGTCAGAAAGTATGTTGTTTGTGGGCCTCTTTGTAGCCTACTTAACCTTCAAAGCCATGAACCCAGAATGGCCCCCTGAAGGGACGCCCAGATTAGAACTCCTGCTTCCCGGAATCAATACCATCATTTTGGTTTCTAGTAGCTTTGTAGTTCACAAAGCTGATGAAGCAATTAAGCACGGTGGTGACGTAGCTGGCGTCCGTAAATGGTTCGGTATTACGATGGCGATGGGGATTGTCTTTCTCTGTGGTCAGCTCTACGAGTACAGCAATTTGGAGTTTGGTTTAACGACTAACGTGTTTGCCAGTACGTTTTATGTGTTGACGGGTTTCCACGGCCTGCATGTATTGGTGGGTGTGTTGCTGATGGGCGGTGTGCTGTGGCGATCGCGCAAACCAGGCCACTACACTGCAGAAACCCACTTCGGCATTGAAGCCGCTGAGGTTTACTGGCACTTCGTCGATGTCGTTTGGATTATTTTGTTCTCTCTGTTGTATCTGCTTCGCTAACCTGAACGTTCTAAGCCGCTGCTAGTTCGCTGTTAAAAACTAGGCTTCAAGGAACTTAATATATGAATTAGTGTATAGAGTTGATCAAAGAGGACAATGCCAGAGTTGCATCTATTGATCTGGGAATAGGCGAAGAGTCTCCGTGGCATTTTCACACGGAGCTTGTTGAAAATGTTGTTTGCCTCAGCGGCTACATTGACATCCAGTTTAAAAATGCAGATGCAGCCATTATCTTAAAACCAGGCAAAAGCCACGAGATAGATGCTCTCCAAGTCCATCGTCTAGTAAATGTAGGTCATTGTGTGGCTACGTATTTACTCGTTCAGAGTGGCAAATATGATTTTGTGCCAACTGACGCCTAACAGCGTGCTGAAGATAGACACTTGTTCTGCATATTTTCTTTCTCTATTTAACTCAGGCGAGAGCTGTTCGCCCATTATGTATGGTTCAGTGGCATTGCAATCGATGATGGTGCTGCAGTTCATTTTGTCGATGGTGAGCTGAAGCGGGTGGTATCCGGCCATGATGGAGCGACAGCTTATGAAGTTGTACGAACTGATTCAGGCGCTACATCTAAGATGGTTGAAAGTGCAAAATTGCTGCAGCTTTTCAGTTAGCTACATTTGAGCGCTTTGGGTCTTCGATTGAGCGGGTAGTGTTGCCTAAGCAATTCAGAAAACTGCTCAATTAGAATCCCCCTCACCAAATAGCCGATCTAAAATGCGACGATTTTCGGTTTGTAAGCCTCTAACTTCTTGCTGCATCTCGACAACATGCCCCAGCACCTGATTCTGCATGTCAGATAACTGCTGAATGGCAGTCGTCATCAACACTGCGCGCTCATTGAGATTGATGATTGCCTGCTCAACGGCTGTGGCAAATCGATCAAGGCGATCGTCATCCCATCGTTCTATCGTCATTGCGCCCAAAACCTTCAATATGTGGCTCTATGCTAGCAGATGGCTTCCGCAAAGATTATCACCCATCATGCATTGTTCGGTTATCCGCAAATTCAGACCCGCAGACTATTGAAGGACAACCCGGTAGAATATTGAAGTCTTGAAATTAGCACTCCACTGCAGAGAGTGCTAATTTTCTTTCAAGATACACTGCCCAACCCGCTGTGGATACAAGGTCAAAAGGACGCTAGAAATGGCAAAAAAAGTAGTATTTAATGAAGAATCCCGTCGCGCTCTAGAGCGTGGGGTCAATGCACTGGCAGATGCTGTACGCATTACGCTGGGACCAAAAGGCCGCAACGTGGTGCTAGAAAAAAGCTACGGCGCACCCCAGATCGTCAATGATGGCGTCACTATTGCCAAAGAAGTGGAGCTAGAAGATCCATTAGAGAATGCTGGCGCGCAGCTCATGCGTGAGGTCGCGTCTAAGACCAACGATGTCGCAGGAGACGGAACCACTACCGCAACTGTGCTGGCTCAGGCTCTGATCCGTGAAGGCATGAAGAATGTCGCTGCCGGTGCGAATCCAGTAGCCCTTCGCAAGGGCATTGAAAAGACCATTGAAGCTTTGGTCAAAGAGATCGAAGCAATGTCAAAGCCGGTGACCGGAGATGCGATCGCACAGGTCGGCACCATCTCTGCCGGTAACGACGATGAAATCGGTAGCATGATCGCTCAAGCGATGGATAAAGTCGGCAAAGACGGTGTGATTACCGTTGAAGAATCTAAGTCTCTCGCCACTGAACTCGAAGTGGTCGAAGGGATGCAGATTGACCGAGGCTATATCTCGCCTTACTTTGTCACCAACAACGAAACAATGGTGGCAGAGCTAGATAACGCTAAGCTCTTAATTGTCAACAAAAAAATCAGCAGTCTTCAAGATCTCGTGGGCATTCTTGAAAAAGTGGCTCGGGCTGGCAACCCTCTTTTGATCATCGCTGAAGATGTTGAAGGCGAAGCCCTCGCGACTCTGGTTGTGAACAAGCTTCGTGGTGTGCTCAACGTGGTTGCCATTAAAGCCCCAGGGTTTGGAGATCGCCGCGCGGCCATGCTTCAAGATATCGCCGTCGTCACTGGTGGCCAGGTCATTTCTGAAGATATTGGCCTCACGCTTGATAAAGTTGAACTAGAGATGCTGGGCACAGCTCAGAAAGTCACCATTTCTAAGGACAACACCACCATCTTGTCTGAGTCTGACAGTAACAAAGCTGATATCGACAAGCGGGTTGAACAGCTTCGTCGTCAGGTGGCTGAAACCGACTCTGACTATGACAAAGAAAAAATCTCTGAGCGGATTGCCAAGCTCGCCGGTGGCGTTGCGGTTATCAAAGTGGGCGCAGCCACTGAAACTGAGCTAAAAGATCGCAAACTCCGCATTGAGGATGCCTTAAACGCAACTCAGGCAGCAGTCGCTGAGGGCATCGTCCCCGGTGGCGGCACAACGCTGATTCACCTCACTAAGAAGATTGATCAAATCAAGTCTCAGCTCACGGGTGAAGAAGCGCTGGGTGCCGAGATTGTGGGTGTAGCTCTGGCTGCTCCTCTCTCTCAGATTGCTGAGAATGCGGGTGCTGAAGGTGCCGTCGTTGTGGAGAAAGTTCGTGAAAGCGATACCACTCACGGCTATGACGCGCTCAATAATGTCTATACCGACATGATTGCCTCTGGCATTATTGACCCGGCCAAGGTCGTTCGTTCTGCTTTGCAGAATGCCGGTTCTATTGCGGGGATGGTCTTAACCACTGAAGCGTTAGTGGTGGATATCCCTGAAGCAGCCGGAGCTGCCATGCCTGATATGGGTGGCATGGGCGGTATGGGCGGCATGGGTGGCATGGGTGGCATGGGCGGCATGATGTAGCCCTCGACCATTCATTCTGCTTAAAAAGCTTAAGGGGCATTGCTAATCGCAATGCCCTTTATTCGTGCCATGGCACGCTGATTGATTTGAGCCAATTGGCTTCAATGCTCTGCACAGGGGAGAGCACCAACGATTAAAACGTCGCCCTTCTGTTCTAACGACACCGCCAGATGCAGGAGTCGTTCAAATTGGTATCAAGACTTTGGGGAACTAGCCCACTGCGATCGCATCCCTCGCACCCACTGCCTGAGCCAGCATTCGCAGCATCTTTTCAGTGGTTTCAAAATCGACACAGGCATCGGTAATGCTCTGACCATAGACCAGCTGGTCTAGATCTTTAGGAATCTTTTGATTCCCAGCTACCAGATGACTTTCGATCATGACGCCCAGAATATGCTGAGAGCCATTCTTGAGCTGTTGAGCCACTTCTTCAAGGACATCAACTTGACGCTCGTGCTGCTTCATCGCATTGGCGTGGCTGCAGTCAATCATGATGCGAGGATTAACGCCTAGCTCCGTTAAGCTTTTTGCTGCCGCCTCTACCTGATCAACCGCATAGTTAGGACCGCCTTTGCCGCCCCGCAACACCAAGTGTCCGTCAGGATTGCCCGTGGTGGAGACAATGCTTGCTAATCCATCGGCATTGATGCCTAGAAAATGATGGGGCTGACTGGCGGCCACCATCGCATTCGTTGCGGCCTGCAGGCTGCCATCGGTATTATTCTTGAAGCCAATGGGCATGGATAGCCCCGACGCCATCTCGCGGTGAGTCTGGCTCTCTGTCGTACGAGCGCCAATGGCAGTCCAGGCAATAATATCGGCGATATATTGAGGCGTAATCGGGTCTAATAGTTCTGTCCCTGCAGGGAGGCCCATAGCGGCAAGATCAATCAATAGCTTCCGCGCTAGGCGCAGCCCTGTATTGATGTCGTAGCTATTATCGAGATGCGGATCGTTGATTAAGCCTTTCCAGCCGACCTGGGTGCGGGGCTTCTCAAAGTAAACCCGCATCACAATCTCTAGCTTGTCTGAGAGTTCTTCGCGCAGCTTGGCTAGTTTTGCGCCATATTCTTCGGCGGCATCAATATCATGAACGGAGCAGGGACCGACAATCACCAGCAACCGTTGATCTTCGTTGCAAAGAATATTGCGGATGCGATCGCGAGTTTCAGCCACCAGCTCAGTCGCAGTTTCTGAAATCGGGAATTCTTTGTGTAGGAGGGCTGGGTTCACGAGGGGGCGAGTTTCTACGACATGCAGGTCATAGGTCTTATGCATAGCAAATCGGGGCTTTGTGTAGGCTGAGGCATCAGCGGCTTAGCCGCGTGAGAATGCACCTTTATCATTGTGGCGTTTCTTGTGGCGAATTGGGACATTAATTCAGGGAACGCAACAAAAAGGTAGATCATTTCTCCACAGCAAAGGCAAGCTGAATTGAATTGCTCAAACATTGCAGCGCTATCCAAACCTGACCACTCAGGTAATCTCTCGCCTGACGGCTCAAGAGCGCGTGATCGGCGCTGCCGGAGTAGAAATCTTGCAGCAGCAGCGATTTAACGCCATTAAAGCGTACCTTGTCGGTCAGTGGAAAATTTCAGCCAATCGCATTACCTTAATTAAGGGCCAAACACCTAATCCCTCGTCACAGGTCAGGCTTCAGCTACGCCTAAACGAGATTGAAACATCGCCAATCCCTTAGAAAGAGCATTCAAGCATCATGGATCAACTCACTCAATTCTTGCAGTCCATTGCTGGCTTTGTGGATGGATTCGGACTTCCCGAACCGATTATTCACTGGGGCCACCCGTTAATGATGGGAATCGTTGTTTTTGTAATGGGATCCTATGCTGGCGTAAAGGGCTGGCAGGGTCGTCTTCAAACGGACCCAGAGGTGGCGAGCAAAAATCG
>JBAUJD010000522.1:0-3877 GCA_049683515.1 Thermosynechococcaceae cyanobacterium
ATTTCAGGATCTGTTAGGCGTGAGTTGGTCATGTGTGAATGGACGGCATCAGCACCATTAAAGGTCGCTCCTGCGCCGGTGCCGCCGCAGATGGTTTCGTAGTACTGGCAGCGTTCATTGCCAAAGGTGAGGTTATTCATGGTGCCTTGACTGGCCGCCATTGCCCCCAATGCACCGTAGAGAGCATTGACGATGGCCTGCGAGGTTTCCACATTGCCTGCCACGACGGCTGCCGGTGGCTGGGGATTTAAAAAGCAGTGCTCTGGGATATAGATTTCGATGGGCTTCAGACAGCCTGCATTGAGGGGAATATCGGTAGAGACAAGGGTACGGAAAACGTAGAGAACGGCTGCTTTTGCGATCGCAACGGGCGCATTAAAGTTATCGGCTTGCTGAGGCGAAGTCCCCCTAAAGTCAATCCGAGCGCTTCGGGTTTCGGAATTTACCGTAATCGCCACCTGAATCTGGCGACCTCCGTCCATTTGATAGATAAACTGCCCATCTTGGAGCCGGTCAATCACCTGCCGCACGGATTGTTCAGCATTGGCCTGCACATGGCCCATATAAGCCTGCACTGTTTCAAGACCATAGCTCGCCACCATCTTGAGCAGCTCTTGAACACCGCATTGATTGGCGGCAATTTGAGCCTGCAGATCCGCTACATTTTGGTCAGGGTTCCGGGCGGGGTAAGGATGCTCCCGCAGCAGACTCCGAAAGGTTTGCTCTTGAAGCTGCCCCTGCTCTACGATACGGAACGGCGCAATCAAGACCCCTTCTTCTGCAAGGGTGCGGCTATGGGCTGGCATAGATCCTGGCGTCATCCCACCAATATCGGCATGGTGTCCGCGAGAGGCGACATAAAATAAATGGTCTATTCCGATAAAAACGGGGGTGACCACCGTGATATCTGGCAAATGGGTGCCGCCATTGTAGGGATCGTTGAGGACGTACACATCTCTGGGCTGAAACTGATCGCCTGCGGTTTCAATGACAGACTGAACGCTATCGCCCATCGAACCTAAATGAACGGGGATATGGGGGGCGTTGGCGATGAGCTGGCCCTCGCCATCAAACAACGCACAGGAAAAATCTAAGCGCTCTTTGATATTGACGGAGTAGCTAGTGTTTTGGAGGGTGACGCCCATCTGTTCTGCGATGGCACGAAACAAGTTATTGAAGATTTCGAGCATTACAGGATCTGGAGGAGCTAAGCTACTGCGTCCGCCCACATCTGTCTGCGACTCACTAATCTTTACATTGGCCCCCCTAGCCCCCCAATCCTGGGGAGAACGACCCTCATCGTTGGGACTCTCCCCCCAGAATTGGGGGGGCGGGGGGGCCAGTGAAACACTGTCAGGTGGTCTAAGATACTTGCGCTCACATCCTAGAGTGTATGAAGAAGATGCTGCTTCCATTACTTCAGAGGAATCGCTTTGCTCCAGGGAAGAGGATGCGATCGCAACCTGCCGAATCAACAAATGCTGTTGCGGAATCACCTGAGCTTGCCAACCGGGTTCAATCACATTGGTACCGGTAGCTTCCACAATCAAAGCTGGCCCCGTAATCTGATCGCCGGGGCGCAGATCTTGCCGCTGAAAAATGGGGGCTTCATGCCAATGGTGATGGGTATAGATCTTGACCGTAGACAGAGCCTGAGCCGGTCCAGGACGCTGGGATAATGCCTTTAAATCTACTGTCTTAGCGGTGCTAGCGATTCCTTCTACCGTGATGGATTCCACCACGAGCGATCGCTCCGGTACGATGAACCCATACCGCCGCTGATGGAAGGCTTCAAACTGGGCTTGCATCACGGTTGGCTCGGCCAGATCGACCAATAGCGGCGCATCGGTGCCAGTGTAGCGAAGATAAAGTTGCGATCGCACCTCAACAGCATCCCTAGCAATCCCCTGCTGCTGCAGATCATCCTGCACTACCGCCGTTAGCGTTGCGAAGTCCGAATTTAGTTGCTCTACCCCCTCTTCGAGCAGAATCTCCACCGTTTGCTGACGACTGACCCGCAAATCAGCTAGCCCCATTCCAAAGGCAGACAACACCCCCGCAAAAGGATGAATCAAAATTTCTTTGATACCTAACACTTCAGCAATCTGACAGACATGCTGCCCCCCAGCGCTGCCAAAACAGCACAGCGTATAGTCCGAGACATCGTGGCCGCGCTGCAGCGAAATTTTCTTGATCGCATTCGCCATATTCTCCACCGCAATGGTAAGAAATCCGGCCGCCACTTGCTCTGGCGTTTGCCTCTGTCCCGTCGCTTGCTGGATCTGCTGTGCTAGTTCTGTAAACCCCTGCTGAACCGGCTCCATATCCAGCGGCAGATTACGCTGGGGACCCAACACCTGCGGGAAAAACTCTGGCTGAATTTTACCCACCCTCACATTGCAGTCCGTCACCGTCAGCGGCCCGCCCTGTCGATAGCAGGTCGGCCCTGGATTGGACCCTGCAGACTCAGGGCCGACCCGAAACCTCGCCCCATCAAAGTTCAAAACAGAGCCGCCCCCCGCCGCCACGGTATGAATATCCATCATTGGCGTTCGCAACCGGACCCCCGCCAGCTCCGTTTCAAGCACCCGCTCGTACTCGCCGCGATAGTGGCAAACATCAGTGGAGGTACCGCCCATATCAAAGCCAATGAGCTGAGTACGCCCCGCCACAGCACAGGTCTGCACCGCCCCGACGACGCCCCCCGCTGGACCGGAGAGAATACTGTCTTTGCCCTGAAAGTGATGGGCATCGACTAGGCCACCGTTAGACTGCATAAACATCAGTTGGGTGCTTCCCAGTTCCGCCACAATCCCATCAACGTAGCACCGCAGGATGGGGGAAAGATAAGCATCGACGACGGTTGTATCGCCTCGACTGACCAGCTTAATCAGAGGACTGACTTGGTGAGAAATAGAGATCTGAGTAAAGCCGATGGTTTGAGCCAGTGCCGCCACCTGCTGTTCGTGGTCGGGGTAGCGATAGCTATGCAGAAATGCGATCGCACAGCTCCGAATGCCGTCATCATAGGCAGCTTGAAGATCTTTCCGGGCAGTCTCTACATCGACGGGCTGCAGCTCTTCGCCTTGGGCACTATAGCGTTCGTTGACTTCTACTACCTGCTCGTACAGCATCTGGGGCAAGACAATCTCAAGCGCAAAGATATCGGGCCGGTGCTGGTCACCAATGCGAAGGAGATCGCCAAAGCCTTTAGTGGTGATGAAGAGAGTGCGATCTCCTTTTCGTTCTAGCAGCGCATTGGTCGCCACCGTGGTCCCCATTTTCACAACTTCAATATGCTCAGTGGGAAGGGGCTGATTTTTCTCTATCCCCATCAACTCTCGGATACCCTGTAGAGCTGCATCTTGGTAGGCAGAGGGGTTCTCAGAGAGCAGCTTATGAATGGTCAGTGATCCATCTGGTTTACGGGCGACAATATCGGTAAACGTACCGCCGCGATCGATCCAGAATTGCCATTGGGAATTTGTCATTAGATTGAGTCGCGTAAAAAGGAATGCTGGATGTCATAAGATACTGCAAACGATTTAAAAAACTTACTTCTCACTTCTTCCTACAAGCCTTGCATAGTAGGACATTCAGCTCCAGCTCAAATATTAAGCCTTTAGCCGTCGGCAGTAGACATTGCTGATCTAACACTTGGCTGGGAGGCTTGGTGAGAAAGCCTTAAGAGTGAATGGAGCCGACAGAAAAGTCATTAAAGCAATATTTCCTAAACTACAATAAGATTGAAGAGCTATGCCTTACCCATAAGTCCTGAAAGTACTTCTGTCGTGTGCTTTCAATCATGAGCAAGTCTCCAAGTATCCGCAATGTCATGGAGTCTAGTGAGTCCTCTCCACAGGGTTTTCACCCCTGG
>JBAUJD010000523.1:0-9985 GCA_049683515.1 Thermosynechococcaceae cyanobacterium
CCGCCCATATTTGGATGTGGGCGATCAGTCTCACCCATGCCAAAATCCATAATTTTAGCCAGCTAGACTCTAGTTATTTCTCCCATCGGTTGGCCCAGCTCAAGCTCTTGAACTCACCTGAATGGCAGTTGTTTTAACAATCGACCTAGGCTTGACTACGATAGAAAGGTCAGCAACCAGGAGTAACCATGCGCTACAAACTGTTGGGACGGAGCGGGCTGCGCGTATCTGAATTGTGCCTTGGCACCATGACCTTTGGCGAAGAGTGGGGCTGGGGGGCAGATTTTAGCACCTGCGAGCAACTGTTTGAAGCCTTCGCCGCCGCCGGGGGCAATTTTATTGACACCGCCAATCTTTACACCAACGGCACCAGTGAACGGTATGTGGGGCAGTTGGTTGCCAGCAATCGAGATCGCTGGGTCATCGCCACTAAATACACCCTCAACACCGGCCAAGGTGACATTAACACCGGCGGTAACCACCGCAAGAATATGGTGCAGGCGGTCGAAGCTAGCCTCAAGCGTCTCCAGCTCGACTACATTGATCTGCTCTGGCTCCATGCCTGGGACTTTACCACCCCAGTCGAAGAAGTGATGCGGGCCTTTGATGACCTCGTCAGAGCAGGCAAAATCCTCTATATCGGCATCTCAGACACCCCGGCCTGGATTGTGGCCCAAGCCAACACCTTGGCTCAGCTTCGCGGCTGGACCCCCTTTATCGGTCTGCAACTTGAATACTCTCTTAAAGAGCGGACATCTGAACGAGAGCTGCTCCCGATGGCGACAGCAATGGGTCTCGGCGTCACGGCCTGGAGTCCTTTGGGCGGCGGCGTTTTGACCGGCAAATACAACCAAGAAGCGCCCAGCGCCGGACGCCTCAGCGATCCAGATTCACTGGCCCCCATTCAGCAGCGAGACTTAGATATTGCGGCAACGGTTCTACAGATTGCAAAAGCATCGGGGCACTCCCCCGCCCAAGTGGCTCTAAGCTGGATTCGGCAGCAGGGCAAGATTATTCCTATTCTGGGGGTGCGATCGCTAGCGCAACTTCAAGACAATCTCGATTGCTTAACGATTTCACTCTCATCGGAGCAGCTTCAGTCCCTCAATGACGTCAGTCAAATTTCACTGGGCTTTCCCCACGATTTCCTCAACAGTGCCATGGTGCAAGAATTTGCCTTTGGTGGTGCATTGCAGCACCTTGATCCCTGAAACGCATTTCCTTTGGAAAAGAGAAAGAAATCATGTAGCTCCAGCTACCAAACCAAACATTATTTTCTGGTAGGTTGAGCGTGAACGGCAACTCATCGTAAGGACTTTACCCCTCGTGGGCGCTCTCCACATTCTCATCGCAGAAGCAAATCCTCATCTGCGCTCCCTACTCGGGTGGCATCTGCAGCAGGCCGGATATGTAATCTCACTCACGTCCTCAGTACAGCATGCTCAAGATGTCTTCGGCCAACAGCAGCCTGAGATTGTGGTTGTTGACTCTGATCTCCCCGATGGGAACGGTTTAGGGCTGTGCCAGTGGCTACAGCGGCAGCCCAGCACCCGCATCTTAATGCTTTCAGCTCAAGACAGCGAAGCTAAAATTGTCGAAGGTCTTAAGGCTGGGGCCGATGACTATATGACCAAGCCTTTCGGCATGCAGGAGTTCATGGCTCGCATTGAGGTCTTGATGCGACGAACTCAAACGACACTGCCCAGCAAGCTGCGGTTTGGCGACCTCACCATTGATCTCGTCCAGCGACAGGTTCACTACACCCAAGAGTTAGTGGATTTAACACCCCAAGAATTTAGCCTTTTGTTTGTGCTTGTCCAAGCCAATGGGGCCGCATTAAGTCGAGCTGAACTACTGCAGAGAGCTTGGCCTGAAAATATCGACAACCCCCGCACAGTGGATACCCATATTTTGTCCCTACGCACGAAAATTGAGAACGCTCCCCAGCACCCACAACTGATCCAAACCGTGCGTAATGTGGGTTACCGAATGAGCATGGATGATTTATCGTTATCTTCTCTGCAGCAATCTAGCCCTGAACACTCGACACCCCGCACCATTAATGAGCAACTGCGCCGATCTGCAAGCAGACCCGCTCGGAATAGTCACCCCTTGGTAGAGCAAGCCGCGAGCGTTTAGCCACTGGGAATGCCTTAGCCTTTCTACAAAGAACGTTTTCGTGTTCTACGGAAACGTTGGGCTATCCTCTCACAGCGGCCCAAAGCACCCACACATCGACCAACCCCAGCAGCACCGTAAACGAGAGCAAAATGCTGTACATCCACACTTGAGCAAGGGACTTCACGGCATTCATCGCTAGACCGGTCTGTGCTTCGATCATTTGAGTCATGCGTGCAAAGCCAGCCACGCGCATGGGCAATAGATAGGCTGTCTCGGTTGAGTTAATCAAATAGTAGACCCACCCTCCCTGTCCTGTGGCTCTCGGCTTGAGATCTTTAATCATGGACCACTCCAGCGACCAGTCCTGCCGGAAAAAGCCCGGTACCCAAGATGGATAGCGAATGTGAATGCCTTCAGCATCAAGATGGACCTGTTCGCTTAGGGCGGCCTGTAGCGCTGCGCCTCCCAGTACCAAGCCAGCGATAAACCAGGAGAGGGGGAGATCGGCTCCTGTGGCCCAGGCTAAGCAGGGTAGTGGCACAATGAGGGTCAAATAAAAGCCCCACAGCGTCAGTCTAATTAAAGGGGAAATCCGAAAAACATGTGCTGTCTCTAACGGTGCTTGCGCCTCTAACTCCAGTGGCAAATTTGACATGGTTCTTCCGAATCCTGATGGCTGGTGTTCACGATGGGGGCCAAGTGATTTGTGTCGCCCTCAATATTGTTGTAACAATTAGTAAAGAAAATAGCGATGCGCCACCGTGACCTTAGATCTCAAACTTTCCGTTAACCGCCAAATCTCTAGCAGTTCTATCGCTGAAATCTGGTCTGATAGTCTGACCATTTTTTGGGGAGAGTGGCTCGATCTGCGCGTTCGCGTCAAGCAGATTATTGCCTCTGGAATGGTGTCACCCATCATTTATATTCTGGCCTTCGGCTTCGGGCTGGGCAATTCCCTCGCGAAGCCTGCCGTAGGTGACAACTATCTAGAGTTCATCCTGCCCGGCATGGTTGCGCTGTCGTCGATGACGATTTGCTTTGCTGGCACAACGTTCTCGATCTGTGGCGATCGCCTGTTTAGCAAAACCTTTGAAGAGCTATTGCTGTTGCCCATTCACCCGCTGGCGCTGTATTTAGGCAAGGTGATGGCGGGGGTTGCCCGAGGACTGTTGACCTCGTCCTCTGTGATTGCGATCGCGATTCTATTTACAGGTAAGTTTTTTAGTTTCTTGAACCCGTTGTTTCTCAGTCTTTTGATTCTCAACTGTGCTGTATTTGCGGGATTGGGTGTTTTGGCAGGACTGAGTGTTCAGTCCATTGAGAGCGTGGGGCTTTACAACAATTTCTTAATCGTGCCCATGTCTTTTTTAGGCGGGACGTTTTTTGACCCAGCTACGTTGCCGCCCGTCTTCAAGGTTGTCGTCTATCTGCTGCCCCTCACCTATACCAGTCTGGGACTGAGGGCCGCTGCTTATCAGCCCCTATCTGAGTTTCCGTGGTACACACTGCCTATTTTGCTAGGGATGGCGCTGCTGCTGTCGGTGGTGGGTGCCTATCAATTTTCCCACCAGCAGGATTAAGCGGTGCGCCATGACTTGATTGCTATCTGAATCAGGGTCGAGAGGGTGCTAGGCATCCTGCTTGAGCCGGTATCCAAACCCATAAACCGTTTCAATGAGGTCGGCAGGTGCCTCCACAGACTTCAGCTTATGGCGAAGTCCTTTGATGTGGGCCTTGACGGTATCTTCTTCGGGTAGCACTTCAAAAGCCCACAGATGTTCTAGAATTTGGGCACGGCTAAAGACTCGACGTTGATTCCGTAAGAAAAGCTCTAGCAAACTATATTCTTTGGGTGTTAAGTTCAGTGCCCTGCCGCAGTAGGTAACCTCACAGGTATTGGGATCAAGCTGCAGATCAGACCATTCCAAAATGGGTGGGGTCGTGGTGCTTCCTCGACGAAGTAAGGCTCGAATACGGGCCGAGAGTTCTTCTAGTGCACAGGGTTTGAGCACATAGTCATCGGCACCCGCATCTAACCCCAAGACTTTGTCTGTAACCTGATCACGGGCCGTTAGCATTAAGACAGGCATACTCTGACCATCCGATCGCAACCGCCGACACAGCTCAATCCCATCCATCTTCGGCAACATCACGTCCAGCAGCACGAGATCATAGGTAAAAGCTTGGAGTAACCCCCAACCGACCTCACCATCATGGGCGACCTCCACCGCATAATTTTGCTCAGTGAGATCTTCGGCTAGGGCTTCTGCAATGCGCTCATCGTCTTCAACCACTAATAGCTTCACGCTCTATTGTCCTCTCACATGAGATGGGTATCGCTCTATTATTACTGCCTCTGGGATCTAAAAGAGAGATCACAGAACAATGAAACACTGCTCTGTGATCTCAAGACCTTATATAAAGGCTGCAGGCCCAGGGTTACTGCTTCGGCAGAAGCTGCTGCATTTTGTTGCGGAGCGCCGGATCTTCGCGCAAAGACACCAAAATCTCGACAAAGCGTTGAGGCTTTAAGCCCTGTGCTTCAATAATTTTCTCCTGCTCAGATTTCCCCTTTGCCTCTATCGATTTGATATCAGCGATCGCTTTCTCAAAAGATTTTTTTTCTTCAGACGTCACCTTTGTCGTGGCTTGTTTCTCTGGCGATTGCTGAGTTTGATAGATGGCATCAAATCTAGCCCCATCCAAACCAGACGATTGAATCACTTGAGAAATCTCTTTTTGAGTATTCTGATCAGCCGTCTTGAGCGGTGGAATCGCATTGGCAAATTTTTGAAGCTCTTCATCGCTCACCGAAGAAGAACTCGGACCTGCAGGAGATGTCTCACCCTCCTCGGCAGACGCACCTTCCTCAGGGGCAGGCGTTGACTCTTCCGCAGCAGGAGTCTCCTCAGTCTCCATTGCGCCATCCTTAGCGGCATCGGCACCATCTTCAATCGCACCGGTTGGAGCTTCCCCCTCTGTCTCTGCTGCTGGAGCAGGCTCTTCACCGCCGCCGACAGCCTCACCAGCCTCACCGTCTATAGCCGGTGGAGCCTCACTGGGATCGGGTTCTGAACTCGCTTCAGAGGCAGGCTCAGTACTGACAGGCTCAGTGCTGAGTGTCTCTTGGCCCTGGGTTGCCTCAGGTGACCGATCTTCTAAAGACGAAACGGGAGTAACGGGTTCTAGTTGAGCGGCCCCAGAAGGATTGGCGGAGCCAGCCGGTGGCTCTAACGGCATCAGTTTTTGAGCCTCTGAAGGCGATGCCTGTGTCGCAGAACCAGCCGGAGTATCACCGGCTCTAGCGGGTGTCGTGAGCAGGGCTGCACTGGCAATTCCCAGCACAAGGGTTAGGGTCTTACGGTTATTGATCGTCATAAATTGTCCTTATCTACGTCGTATTTGATGTGTTGGTATCGAGCAGCGCACTAAAAGCCATAGAAAACCGGCAGCCCTATTGAGAAGGAGTCTCGCTAGAAGGGGCGGGTTCTGTTATGAGGGGCAGTTCGCCCGTCGTCTGTGGATCAGCGGCACCCTCGTTTTCGTAAGGAATAGACTTTTCGGGCTGAGCTGGTGCATCTGAGCTGCCGCCTTGAGAGAACGGATCTTTAGGATCTGCCGGAGCACTCTGAGGCGTGATGGCATTGTCTGATTTCTCTAAATCAGGCTGTGTCGCTGGCAACGGCTCCTGTTCAGCTCCCCCCAGTGCATCGGGTTTACTTTGACTAGGTTGTTCAGCCTGTCCGCCGGGCTGAGGAGGTGCTCCATCACAGGAGGCTAATAATGAACCGAATCCCAGCAATAGGATGAATAAGGATTGTCGCATTGTTAATATCTCCGAGTAACAGTTCAGCTTGCTTATTCAATAGCGCAGGACCGTTATATGCATTGCTTTTTATCTGACGACATTCTTTCTGTTCACCAACATCAATAGAACATTAGCAAAAGAATTAAGAGCATCTAGATAGTCGTTTGATCTCTGGCAATTGTTCCAAGGTCAAAGGTAGGATCAAAAAGTGAAAAACATGAGAAGAAACTCAAGATTTACGACATGCAATAACTGCGATCCCTTGCCATACAAGGATTTAGTGTAAATCAGAAAATATCACTATTCATATCCTTTATTTATTCGGATCGATTAGCTCTTGTAAATTTCAATTAGGCCCACCAGAATGACTGAACTAAGAAAATAAAGATTCTTCTTTCTCTTCGTATCCAGCATTTGGGGTAGGGCCGTTGCACTATCGGCAACATTCCGCCCGCGACTAAAGTCGGGCTACTCACAAAAGTCCATTTCAATGGACTATACCGATAGAACAGAGGCTATTGATCTACGACTGAGAGGCCTCGGGTGGGCTGACGCAGACAATGGACTGATTATCTGTGCTCTCTCAACCATTGAATGCACCCCAGACTCAGCGAATTTATGTGCTTATGCCTCTGATTTCAAGATGTCAACTATTCATCGTCGAATGGCACTGATATAATCGTCAATTGATAGCTGAAACTCTTGAAATTGCGTAGGGTGAGCAGTGCTCACCCTCATTATGTTAGTGCCATTCATTCATGATTTTTTGTTAGACAGAAAAAGATTTAAGCCTCGGCTATCCTATGTTTTACTGTCGCGGAGAAATCCGTTTATTGTTCAGATTGAAAGCGACTCTCTGATCACTTCAGTTGAGTCGTCAACTCGGTCGCCTATGTTCAAAAAAAACGGAGAGACACCTTTGTCTCTCCGGTAAATTAATTATTCAGTGATAAGAAGGGCTTCTATCCCCTCAAAAGCGTCAATTAGGGCTTTATGCCTATGCGGTTACAGCTTGCTTAGCCTTAGCATCCAGCTCACCTTTTTCATACTTGATGGCATAGACATCTAGGGGCTGCTGCTTAATCTTGCTCGCATTGCCAGCAGTACCAAAAGACTCATAACGACGCAGACAAACCTTCTTCATGTAAGCAATGGAAGGCTTCAGGAAGTGGCGAGGGTCAAAGTTAGATGGATCTTTGAAGGCTGCTTCACGAATCGCTGCCGTAATGGCAAGACGATTATCGGTGTCAATGTTGACTTTACGAACGCCAACCTTGATGCCCTTTTGAATTTCTTCAACAGGAACGCCATAGGTTTCAGGAATATTGCCGCCGTTGGCGTTGATAATATCAATCCACTCTTGGGGAACAGAGGAAGAACCGTGCATGACCAAGTGAGTATTAGGAAGACGGTTATGAATTTCTTCAATGCGGCTAATCGCTAAGATCTCACCCGTTGGCTTGCGAGAAAACTTATAGGCTCCGTGGCTGGTGCCAATGGCAACGGCCAAAGCATCTACCTGAGTTCGCTCTACAAATTCAACCGCTTCGTCAGGGTCTGTAAGCAACTGATCTTTGCTCAGTGTGCCTTCAAAACCGTGACCATCTTCTGCTTCGCCTTGGCCGGTTTCTAAAGAGCCGAGGCAGCCTAGTTCGCCTTCAACACTGACGCCAATGGCGTGGGCCACATCTACGACCTGCTTGGTGACGGCGACGTTATAGTCGAAGCTAGCAGGGGTTTTGGCATCGGCTTCTAAAGAGCCATCCATCATGACACTAGTGAAGCCATTTTTCATGGCTGAATAGCAGGTTGTAGGGCTATTGCCGTGGTCTTGGTGCATGGCAATGGGAATGTGAGGATAGGATTCTACTGCCGCCAAAACTAAATGACGAAGGAAATTTTCACCAGCGTATTGGCGAGCGCCCCGAGACGCTTGCAGAATGACGGGGCTGTCGGCTTCTTCTGCAGCCTGCATGATCGAGATGATCTGCTCCATGTTGTTGACGTTATAGGCGGGAATGCCATAGCCTTCTTCAGCGGCATGGTCTAGCAAAAGCCGCATAGGTACGAGCGCCATCGATGATCCTCCTAATTACTTAATCGGTGAATGGGGTGAGAGACACGCACAATTCTTACATTAATCTAAAGTTATCCTAACCCGTCTAGTAGCCTAGGCGTGCATAAATATCAATTTTTGTTGCTCTGGCGCAGGGACTGAACGAAAAAATGTTGAGGCTAACGAAGTCCGACTCCCAGAATAGAGGGGTGTTCTCTGAATCTGCTGCTTAGACTTGTTTGAAATGGGTCGCCCGGGACTCGAACCCGGAACTAGTCGGTTAAAAGCCGAATACTCTACCATTGAGTTAGCGACCCTCAAGGGGCGTATGCCTTACAGGCACAGAAATCTACACTAGCATAATCTAGGGTTTTGGCAAGATCAAATTTTTGTTGGCTGGCTGGGTATCTCTGGGCAGAATAGTGGGGGAGTCAACTTTAATCTAGGCTCTGCCACAACAGATTAAATCGAATATCGTAAGACTTTAAGATTGGCCTAAGTCTTGAATGATAAGCGCCACAGGTTCAATGCCCCTGTATTCTTAAATGGGCAGCAATGTGATGAGGGTCTGGCTTGGCGGAAGAGACACAAAATTTGCAGATCCAAAGTATCTCTCGCAGAGAACTGCGAGAACTGGTGCGATCGCAACTCCTGATGCTTCTGGAGCAGAACAACCTCAATGGGGCCAAGGCACTCTTGGTGCCGGTGCAGCCTGCTGATATTGCGGAAGCCATTGAAGAATTGCCCGAAGCCATGCAGGCAATAGCCTTTCGCCTTTTGCCGAAGGATGAAGCCATTGAAGTCTATGAAAATCTTAACTCTGCGGTCCAGCAGGCCCTGATCGAAGACTTTAAACGTCAAGACGTGCTGGATATCGTTGATAAGATGTCCCCCGACGATCGCGTCCGGCTCTTTGATGAACTGCCCGCTAAAATTGTGACTCGCATCCAGGAGCAGTTGAGTCCGTTAGAGCGGCAGGCAACGGCGCTGCTGTTGGGGTATGAGGCCGATACCGCCGGACGAATCATGACGCCGGAGTATGTCTCACTCAAAGAGAACATCACGGTGTTTCAAGCTCTAGAGCGAATCCGGCAACTGGCACGGTTTACCGAAACGGTGTACTACCTCTACGTCACCGATACTGCTCGCCACTTGACGGGAACCCTGTCTCTGCGAGAACTGGTGACGGCAGCACCGGAGCAAAAAATTTCTGAAGTCATGACCCGTGATGCGGTGTTTGTCAGCACCGACACGGACCAAGAAGAAGTCGCTCGCATCATTCAGCGTTACGACTTCTTGGCGATTCCGGTGGTGGATCGAGAACAGCGTCTGGTGGGCATTGTCACCGTCGATGATGCCGCCGACATCATGGAGCAGGAGACCACCGAAGACATCTACACGATGGGGGGGATCCAATCTGGCACCGATGACTACTTTAAGAGCAGCCTGATTACCGTGGCCCGTAGACGGGTACTGTGGCTGCTGGTGCTGCTGCTTACTAATACGGGCACCACCGCTGTTATCCACAGCCAAGAAGAGCTTTTGAAGCAGGTGGTGGCGCTCTCTAGCTTTATTCCGCTGCTCATTGGGACGGGGGGCAACGTCGGCGCTCAGTCTTCGACGGTGGTAATCCGGAGCCTTAATGTTGATACCGTCAGACCCGGCCATGCCCTTTGGGTGATTCGTCGCGAAGCGATGGCGGGGACCATTCTCGGCCTGATGTTGGGGGCCATTGTGATTGTGTGGGCCTATGTGCTGCAGGGGAATCTCGCGGTGGCAATCTCTGTGGGCCTGAGCTTAGTTGCCATATCTAGCTTGGCGTCCATTGCTGGGTCGGCACTCCCTGTTTTGTTTCGGGTGCTGGGCTTTGACCCTGCCTTGATGTCTGCCCCCTTCATTACGACGGCGGTGGATGTACTAGGCGTGCTGATCTACTTTGCGATCGCACGGTTTGTGTTACAAGTTCTGTAGTTGATTTCCCTCGAATAAGGGGCTTAGTG
>JBAUJD010000524.1:0-2256 GCA_049683515.1 Thermosynechococcaceae cyanobacterium
CTGAGATCTGAAGATAGTCCATCAGTATTATGAATCTGCGTGTGGTAGTTTCAGAACTTCAGATCTCGCGCATAGCTGATGGTTTATTTGCAGATCTCAGTACTAGAGTAAATCTGCAAAACGTAAAGGGTCAGATCAAAGAGTATCAAGTGATTCAAGTCCTCAAGGCCATTGATAAGCTAGAACACGATGACAGACGCTAAATTGTATTTGTATAGAACCTGCTGGTCGCCAGAAGATCAAGAATTTGTGGGTCTGTGTGCAGAATTTCCGAGCCTTAGTTATTTAGACCCCGACCCTGCCCATGCCCTTACAGGGATTATGGAAGTGGTCGAGTTTTGTCTTGAAGATTTAGTAGCACAAGGCGATCCCATTCCTGAACCTTTGTCATTGAAGAAGTTTAGTGGCCGGTTCCAGGTTCGCATTCCTGCAGAACAGCACCGGCAGCTAGTCATAGAAGCAGCAGAGCAAGAGATTAGTCTAAATCGACTGGTTAGTAGTCGGTTGATGAGCCAGTCGGCGACCCTCAACAAAGGACATAAAGGCTAAGCGATGGCTAATAAAGATAGTCAGCGGGAGGGCCGTTACAAGACACCTCGCAAATTAAGGGTGAAGCCGGGAAGTACATCTTCTCCAGAAAGTTGTCTGGGCTGCTCTAAAAGCTCAACGCTCTGACCACTACGGTAAATTTCTATGCGCTGGTTTTGTGGATCAATGAGCCAGCCTAGACGAGCGCCATTTTCTATGAAATGAACTACCCCGCCTCAAGGAGGACGGAGTTTCGGACGCTTCGACGCCGCCAGTTGCTTTGGGAAAACATCCCGCAGTAGAGCTGGCCGACTCCACATCTATAGAGGTCAGTTCCTGGCCCCTGTCTGCGAACAGACTATTTTTGGATTGTTGTTTGTGCCCTGCCATTACAGCGATTGGTGCTACAAACAATTGTTTTTATTTTATCAGAGGGATTTCACTATGCGCCAGTCTTCACCCCGTCGAGGGGTTCAGCCTAGCCGCTATCCTTCCCCACCCTGCAGAGGGATGGGGACTGCCGCGTTACCGTTCTATGAATTCAAGCATTTTAGTTTGCAGCGAGGAGAGGCTATCGCTTTTTGATCGCAATTCGACGACAAAGTCGGGGCACAGAGGGGCAAACCCTTCTTTTTCTTCTTCAGTCAGGGCATCCCAACGTTCACGGCTGACCCAAGAGGCATCGGCAGCGCGAGTCGCTCCACTGGGCAGTTCAAAACCGCCAGACGACTCAAAAGCCACACCCAAGGATTCGTGGGCCTCAGCCCAGTTCCAGAGTTGAGCTGTAATGCTGATATTACGGCGGCTTGACTCGCTCCCGGTTAGGGAATTCACAATCAACTCTCCATCGGCAGTGCGCTCTAATCGTAAGTTGCGGTTGGCAGTTGCGATCGCAACAAATTCTGACTGAGAGACGCGCAGGGAAATCTCTTGAGGTAGCTCGAAAGTAAGAGTCTGCATGATGACGGTCCTCCTCAAGACAGCCAAGAAAACTGAACTATCTGCTAGGCAGCTTGTAGAATTTTGGGTAAAGGTAGCGGCCTTTCCGTCTGCTCATAGGCATGGATAAGATCTTCTAAAACCTCTCTGGCATTTTCCAATGCTTCTTCATAGGTATCGCCGTGAGTTGATGCGAAGTCTCCCCACTCTGGCAAGCTGGCAATATAAGCCTGATCAGAGTCAGACCACTGAATAAGAATGCTGTACTTCATTTATCTTCTTCCTGTCGAAGCTGTTTTATCGTTTTTAACGCTTCAGCTATGCGCTGTTCTTGGTATGTTTTGCATCCCCACCATCCTTGCCAGATAGGACAACTGGCTTAGGCAAAAGTTCATGAATCCAGTAAGAATAGCTTCCTTCTGTCTATTTACCCAGCGAAGAGACGATATACTAAAAGTATACGTATACGTGTACGACAAAGCAGTTCATGCATAAAAAATTGACCATTAATATCGATGAACAAGTCTATAACGGGCTTTATGAAGTGGTCGGGAAAGGGGCTATCAGTCAATTTATTGAAACTTTAGTTCGTCTGCATGTGATCAAGGATGAGCTAGGTGCTGCCTATAAGTTGATGGCTGAAGACCGAGAGCGTGAAGCAGAAGCATTGGCCTGGACTGAGGCTTTAATCGGATTATCTAGTGACTCTAGATAATCGCGCTGGGAACGTGATTATTCCGGCAAGAGAAACCATTAACATTGAAATTGAGCCTAATGGAGAATGGAGGT
>JBAUJD010000525.1:0-6024 GCA_049683515.1 Thermosynechococcaceae cyanobacterium
CCACAATATAGGGCAGTAATTCTGATCCAGGGAAACGCTTCCCGGCCCATAGACCAAAGGAAACGGCTGGATTAAAGTGCCCTCCTGAAATATGACCAACAGCGTAGGCCATGGTAAGAACCGTTAAACCAAACGCAATCGATACCCCGACTAGCCCAATTCCTAATGGAAATACCCCACTCTCACCAACTTTTGCACGGTCTGCGGTATAAGCCGCTGCTAGGACTGCACTACCGCAGCCCCCTAATACTAGCCAGAACGTGCCGATGAACTCGGCGATCGCTCGTTTTGTTAAGGTCATTTATTTACAATCTCCATAACCACAGATTAAACAGACCAGATAAAAACTAAACACACAACTATGTATTCTCATCAGCCAATTTAATAACATTTTGGGCAAATGTCCATTTCCTCAACAATTCTTTCGGTTATGTGAGATTGGTTTAGAGTTTTCCTCGCCTAAGATCGCGGCAGAAACTAACCTCCACAGAGCTGCAGAAGTGCAGACAAAAAAAAGCCATAGACAAAGTGAAACAGGCTGCTGCCAGACATCGCTTTATCTAAAGCTTGCTCAGTATTTCGTTGATATACCCCCAAGGGAATTCGAATCCCTGTCGCCTCCGTGAAAGGGAGGTGTCCTAGGCCTCTAGACGATGGGGGCCAGTTGGTCTTACGACCTTACTAAGTTAGCGAAAGGGAGATACCTCTGTCAACGGTTTAATCGGATTTTCTTTAATGCAGGACTGAATCTGTAGGGTAGCGTGGAGATCTTGGACAACTCGATAGGGGAATGACTTAGGATACAGATGAGATTGGGTATAGCTCTGCAGACGGAATCGACGATGAAACTTGGTAAATCACTGCCCCCCTCAGCCATCATTGGCCTTGGTAAGTTTGTTTGGACCACGATGTGGCAGGTGATGATGTCTCAGATGGCCCCGCGCGATCGCAACGGCTCTTACCTGAGACCCAGCAGCCAATTTAGAGACACCGTTAGTCCTGAACTGGATCATGCTTATCCACCGGAGTCGGGGCGCTACCACTTATATGTGGGGTTGGGCTGCCCCTGGGCACACCGAACGCTGGTGGTGAGAACCCTTAAAGGACTTGAATCGGTCATTGGCGTCACCATTGTGAAGCCGTCAGCGACGGCAGGGGGCTGGATTTTTGAGTCAGAGCACCAAGGTTGTCAGCGATTAGCAGATCTCTACGCCCTGGCAAAACCGGGCTATCAGGGGCGGGCAACAGTGCCGGTTCTGTGGGACCAAAAAACTCGCACGATTATTAATAACGAAAGTTCTGAAATCATTGTCATTCTCAATTCGCAGTTCAACGACTTTGCTGAGCACCCTGAGCTAGATCTGTATCCTGAGTCGCTGAGTTCTGACATTGAGACTTGGAATGAGAGGATTTACCCCGCCGTCAATAACGGGGTTTACCGCTGTGGATTTGCCCAAACCCAGGCTGCCTATGATCAAGCCTGCAGCCAACTGTTTGAGGCATTAGATGAGATTGATGCGGCTTTAGCGACTCGTCGTTATTTGTGTGGCGATCAGGTGACCTTGGCGGATGTAAGATTATTCACAACGCTGTATCGGTTTGATACGGTCTACTACGGTCTATTCAAATGTAACCGCCGCCGCATTAAAGATTATCAGCATCTTGGCGCATATCTGCGCGATCTCTATCAGCTTCCTGGTGTTGACCAAACTTGTGATGTCGATGCGGTGAAGCAAGATTATTACGGAATGCTGTTCCCCCTCAATCCGGGTGCGATTATTCCGGCTGGCCCTGACTTGGATGATTTGAGGGTGCCCCACGGTCGTGAAGCGATCGGTCAAATGCCCTCGGCGGTATAGGCGATCGCGTTATTGAAGCGTTATGGATATGTGGCTAACCAGTCCCGCGTCAGCGTTTTCAACTTCGCTTGATCTTCGGTATCAATGCCTTGGGGGTCGAATCGATCGCGATAGTGCAAATCAATAATTTGCTTTAACTCGTTCATTTGAGTTTGGGGAAGGTTTTGCTCTAGCTTCAGGAGCCATAACTTCAACGGTTCTGAAGTCGATCTTAGAAGTCCCCATTGTTCTAGGCGTTGTTCAATATGATGAAACTCAGGTTCGGGTTCATGGGGTAATGATGACGAGAAACGGTGTCTTATTATCTTTTGAGACGGGTAAAGTTTGCGATAGAGCTTCCAGCCCAGGAAGAAGAGGGGGGAAAGTGCGATCGCAACCATCAAAACCACCAGTGCCGCCAACAACACAATAGAGCCAAGGTTGTCTGAAGACTCAGCGATCATCGATTCAGCCACGGCTGAGAGCTGAGCTGGCAGCTCTCTAATATCGACGTTTTGACTCGTTTGCGGCTCTGGGGTTGACTCAGCGGGGGCTGAAGATAGCCCTTCACTGGGCGTTGTTTCTACCGTGACCCAAGTTCCATCGACATAGGCCATCACCCAGGCATGGGCATTGCGAGCACGAACCAGATACTGTTGTTCGGCGGGACTGTACTCATGGACCGAATAGCCAACGGCATAGCGCGTCGGAATCCCCGCTTCCCGCAGCAGTAGAGCGGTGGCAGAGGCATAATATTCGCAGTGACCAGAGCGATGATTGAGTAAGAAGGATGCGATCGACGTTTGGTCAGGCTCAGGCTGGGACAGCGTCAATGAATATTGAAAGCCGTCTTTGAAAAAAGCTGAAATAGCTTCCACTATTTCGCTATCAGAGGTTTTGCTAAGTTCGAGAGTCTCCAAAACCCGTTTTAGGGCGGGCCGTTCTGCAGGTGGAATCACTCTATCGGCTAAGGTCGGTGGACTATCGAAAGCTTGGGTGGGATCAAAGTGAACCGTGTACGATAGCGCCCCTGGTTTCCCCTGAATCGATACCGTTCCGTAGGGGTTGACCTGAAGTGAATCTGCCGCAAGATCTCCGATTTCAGAGGTTCCTATCGGGAGCTTCAATATCCCTTTGTTCTGCTTCTGCTGAGCTGAGATGCGAATGGATGCTGTCTTAGACGTCTTGGGGGCCAGACGCCAGTGCCGTGGGTTATTCCCTGGCTTTACGGGGGAGAAGGATGAGTTGGGTGCGTTCCAAGCTCCGTCATCGTACTGGTTATAGGTAGCTTCTCGAATGTAAAACGGAACGGTGGGGAGCTGTTTACGGTTTGACTGAGCTGGGGCCACTCGAAAAAGAATGGCATCTGACAGTTCTAGAGAGCCACGTTTCCCGATTTGGGTCACGCTTGTTTCAGGATCAACCGTGCCCCCGGTTCCTTGTCTCTTGCCTAGAGGTGCAGAGGTATTGCCCTGGTTGCTTCCTGGCTGTGCATCGGCGCTGGCATTCTGTGGGATGGCTTGAGCCGCATCACCGCCTACTGAATCAGTTCCTAGGTTTGTACCCTCTGGACTGTCCGAATCTCCATCTTCAGGTGAGCCGTTCGTTAGATTTGGGTTTGCATTAGCGTTTTCGCCGGGATCTGTCCCTTGAAGATTCTGCGGCAGATCGGCATTGATACCTTCTGAATTTTGAGGACTAGGACTTTCCGCTTCTAGGCTAGCCCCCTCTGTTCCTGAAAAAGATTGAGGGAGACTAGCTGATTGTTCAGTATTGTGCGATGAGGCAACGTCTGTGGGACTAGCCCCTTGCGGGAATTGAGGAGGCTGGGATGGTCTCTCGCTGCTGTTGGAAGTCTTGTGTTGCTGTGCCTTTGCCAGTAGTGAAGCAATGGCAGAACTGGGGGTTTCCTTCTGAAAGGGTAAAGAAGCAATATTGGGAGCAGAGTCACCCAATAGCGATGGCATCTTTAATTTAGTATTTGCCTGTAGCCATTGAAGCGGTTGGATTCCGAGCAAGCTGATGCCCAACGCTAGCCCCATCAAAAAGCAGAAGGTTGTTTTGTTGAATCGCTGCGATTTCCGATATCTATGCTGCGGCTTTTTGACAGGACTCTTCTGCTGCACAGCCCAGAGGAACCCTGCCACCAATGCGGCGGTGATGATCAGGAAAAGATGAGAATTTCCACCTGTGGCGCTGGCGGCAAACAGACAGATGCCAAAGTAAGGATAGTAAAGGTTGAGCTTTGGTTTGACACCAGCCGGTCTATTCAAGAGGGAATGCAAGAGCGGCACAAAGCTAACACCGTAGACCTGAGACAGAATTAAAGGGAAAAACGCCACCGGCAGGCACTTAATCAACTGGTACACAGCCAAGTAGAGCCAGGAGGATGAAGTATTCGGCGAGATATAAAAAATAGAGAGAAGCCACAGAACGCCACCCACACAATAAATAGAGCAGAAGTAGGTCCAGGATAGGGTTTGAGGGCGGCGAATGATTTTTTTGCGCTCTAGGGTCAAACCCCAACGAGTGGCAATATCTTTGCCTTCTATTGCACCCACCATAAGAAGAGCCAGCACCCAGGCACCGGTTTGATAGCCCCAGAAGAGCAGCGCTAGACTCGTTAGGGTTGCGATCGACTGCCTCATATCTGTAATAAGTCCTGTTGAACCTGGTCGATGGAGATAAAGTGCAGTTCACATCGTGAGGCCAGTGAGTAACCAAAGCCCTCTTCTTTGTGGGTTGTGCGATCGCACAGCGCAATCACCTTAAGAGGAACGTCATATTGAATCAACGTTTCAAGAAAAGCATGTCTGCTCTCATCTAAGTCAATCAAAATGCAGAGACAGTGACTGAGGTGAGGGAACCGAGCTTGAATAATGGGGGCCAAGGCGTCAAACCCTTGAGTCTGACAGGGAGACAACGTTGCAAGAGCAGCCATCACCTGCTCCCGTTGCCTGAGGCTTCTCCCCACAGTAAAACACCGGGCTTCGTCATCAGCGAAGATCACATCAAGCTGCACCTCCTCGGTGTGTTCTTGGGCAAGCACAGAGACGGCCACCGAAATGGCTTCTTCAAACATGGCGCTGTAGGATTCGGGGTAGAACGTATCTAAAATCAGGGCATGGTGCTGAGCGGATTCTTCTTGCTGCTCCTTGACCACGGGCCGTCCCACCTTGGCCCAACTTTTCCAGTGAATCTTGTTCATGGGGTCGCCAGAGCGGTAGTCCCGTAGCGATCGAAACTCAAAGGCATCTCCGGTAAATGCGGCGACTGCAGCATCTCCAGAAGGGTGACGTTGTGGATGCAAGTCATTCAGGAGCCGCAATTGATACTGTTTGGGCAAAATGCAAACCGATTGAGGCAGGTGGCAGGATCGGCGTTTATACATAAGGCCCAATGGATCTCGGCAGGCGATAGTGAGGGTATCAAAGGTGAGATAACCTCGGCGCAACGGGAGAATTTCCCCCACAGCCTTTGTTTTAGTTCTCGCCTGCAGGATTGGTAAGTCTTGGGGATGGGACACAGCCCATTGTCTTTGACTGACATAATTGCACCACTGCCGTCGCCATCGATACCGGCGGCGTCTAATCCGCTGAAAATCTTTGAAGCTGGGGTAATAGCCAGCAAAGCTTTCCAGAAGCTGCAGTCCCGGCTGATGATGAGGGGTTGGGTTGTGAACAATGACTTGATATTGAAGGGGTTCACCCACAATGCCGAACCCTGGCAAACTGCGATTGGCCTGGAAGCGATAGTGGATAAATCGAGTTGCAATAGCGCTCACACAAAGCAACGCCACTGATAACAGAAAAATCAAATGGCATAAACTGTTGGTCGAACCTAGGCCCACCAAGGCAGACAGCACCGCAATGGCAAGCACCCCCAACCCTGTGGGCGTGAACTGGCGACCCAACCATTGACGCCCTATAAAGCAACCTTTACGGACCCAATAGGTGAAGCGTAAGCATCGATAGCCAACAGGAGTCATGAGCTAGACTGGCACCGCAAGAGTCCGGATAATCTCAACGACAACCGCTTCTGCCGTTCGACCGGAGAATTTAGCTTGAGGATCCATCACTAGCCGGTGGGCAAGCACAGGCACTGCCAATTCTTGAATTTGCTTGGGACGCACGGACGAGAAACCATCCAATAGGGCTATAGCCTGGGCCATTCTCATCAGCGCTAT
>JBAUJD010000526.1:0-4042 GCA_049683515.1 Thermosynechococcaceae cyanobacterium
AGTGGACTCTCGCCCCCACTCAATCAGACGCAACCTGCGATCTGATGAAAAAATGATGGCTTTCGCAATAAGCCTCACTTGTTGCTGTGACTAATTACCGAGATTGCTCTAGCTCACAAACGAGGGCGGTTAGAGCTGAATTGCCCTATAAATCAATGGTTGGAGGATGCCCTCACCCCATCAGACATTGAGTTGCTGCCGATAACGGCTGAAATTGCTCACCAAGCGGTTAGCCTCTCTCCTATTCATAAAGATCCCTTTGATCGACTCATTATCGCCACAGCCCTGATTTACGAGGCACAGCTAGCCAGCATTGATGGTCTGTTTCGACAATATCCAGAGCTGACAAATCGCTTAATGAAAAAGGCAACTTAGTCTTCTTTAGATCATGTGAAGACTTTTGACAGCCGAGGGTAAATCATAGCCCCTAAAAAGATCCCCAGTTGAGCCATCACAATACTCGGACCCGACGGTAAGTTCATCGTCGCCGATAGTCCCATACCCACCACGGCGCTGATGGCTCCTAAGCCTGCCGAAAGCACAACATGGTGGCTAAATCGACGGCACAACAACTGCGAAGCACAAGCCGGAATCACCACAAAGGCACTAATCAGCAGTACCCCAATGGCTTTAATGGCAATCCCCACCACTAGGGCCAGCAGCACAATAAAGGCGGTGCGATGGAACGAGACCGAAACGCCCCGTGCGATCGCCAATGGTTCATGCAACGTGATCAGCATTTGAGTCCGCAGCGTCAGGCCAATAAACAACGTACAGGCCAGCAGCAACACAGCGCTGAAGATTAGATCTGATTCGCGGACGGCCAAGATATCACCAAACAGAAGCTGATGGAGACCGCCTTTATAGGTATCGGTGAAGCTGAGAACAATGACTGCGATCGCCAGCGATGACGAATAAATAATATTGAGCAACGCATCGGTCCATAGCTGAGTGCGCTCCAGTAGGTAGGTGACGCCCAAGGCAAACACAACCGCAAAGGGCAGCAAAACCGCTGTGGGGTTCCAACCCAGAAGGACGGCAAAACTGAGGCCTAATAGGGCGGAATGCCCCAGGGCATCGCTAAAAAAAGATAACTGACGCAGAATCGTAAAACTGCCCAGCATTCCACCGGCTAGCCCGGTGAGAACGCCGCTCAGTACGGCCCGCTGCATAAACGGGAGCTGAAACAGGTCGGTAATTCGGGCTATTTCGCTGGCAAATGACATAGCGTTTGGCGTGAGAAAACGTGAGGCAAAAATCTTAATGCGACGTAGATTCTGACGTACAGGAATGATGATACCGGGCAAACTCTGGCCCATACACGGCACTCAAACTATCGCGAGAAAGGGCGACATCCGGCATTCCCTCACAGCGGAGGGTGCGGTTCAGACACAGCACATGATCACACTGGCGCTGCACCATATTCAGATCGTGAGAAACCTGCACAATCGCCCATCCCTGCCTCTGTTTGAGCTGCTCCAGTAGCTGATAGAACTCCGCTTCGCCCCGCACATCTAAACCCGCTGGCGCTTCATCTAAAATCAACAGGCGGCGGGGCCGCACCAGACAATAGGCCAGTAAGATACGCTTGGTTTCTCCCCCCGAAAGGCTGCTCACCCGCTTGTCTCTCAAATGTAAGGCTTCAACTTGAGCCAGTGCTTGACGAACCGCCACCTGCCGTTCCCGACGCCCCACCCAGGGCCACTGCAGACCCAGCGAATGCCAGCCTAACCCCACCATTTCATCCACCGTCATCGGAATACGGCGATCGAAGCTGAAGTTCTGAGGCAGGTAGGCAATCTGCTCCCGCACCTGAGCGGGGAGAGTCCCTTTTGCGCTGAGGCGATGGCCTAATATTTCCACCTCACCACTGTGACAAGGCAGAATGCCCAACATTGCCTGAATCAAGGTGCTTTTACCGGCTCCATTGGGACCGACGATCGCAACATTCGTCCCGGCCTGCACTGAAAACGAGACCTGCTCAACGGCAATCTGGGTGTTGCGGGTTACCGTCAATCCTGAAACCCGCACAATGAAATCTTGCAAGCTCAATCTCCTAGAACGTTACCTGCACAAACTGAGGCAAGGTGGCGATGGTTCGGGTTTTGGCTGGAGCCGGAACCCAGGACTGGGTTTGACCGCCAAAGGCCGCTGTTAAGTTTTTGAGATTCTCTCGCATCGCTGTTAAATAGTAGTCTGTTTCTAATGCCTCTGGACCACCAGATTCCAGTGGATCGAAGGTTCCCACTTTCACATTGAGATCCTTCGCTAGAGCCGCAAAGGGGCTACCTGTGGCCTGTGGTTCTGATAGGAGCGTATTCAGGTTAGAGGCTTTGGCCGCCTTTAACACCCGCTGCACGTCTTCTGGCTTGGCATTTTCTGCCGGGATGCCCACTAGGTACTCGACTTTCAAGCCGTAGCTGCCCGCGAAGTAGTCGGCAAAATCGTGATAGGTAACGAAGGTTTTCCCGGCATAGGGTTTAAGCTGCTCGGTAAACTCGGCATCAAGTTTTTTCAATTCTTCGATATAGGCCGCAGCATTGGCGTCATAGGTGGTCTTGCCTTCAGGATCGGCGGCAATCAGGCCATCTCGAATATTCTCTACTTGCTGGATGACCCGTTTGGGGTCGAGCCAGATGTGGGGATTATTTTCGCCGTGGTCGTGTTCACCTTCGGCATGTTCCTCACCTTCAGCATGTTCCTCACCTTCAGCGTGTTCTTCACCTTCGGCGTGTTCTTCGCCCCCATGCTCCTCTTCATTGGGAATGGCGGTAATGCCTTTACTAGAATCAATCACGGCTAGCTTGTCATTGCCTGCATTTTTGACCATATCTTCTAGAAACGCCTCCATCTCTAGGCCGTTTTCTACCAGAACATCGGCGGTGGTCAGTTTCTGTACGTCTTCGGGTTTGGCTTGATAGTCGTGGGGACCGACGTTGTTGGGTAAGAGCTGGGTGACTTGGGCGCGATCTCCTGCCACTGCTTTCGTAAAATTCGTAATCGGCAAAAAGGTGGTCATCACCTGCAGTTTTTTGTCACTCTGAGCTGCATTAGATTCACCAGAGGGTGTCGAGGCACAACTGCCTAAGCCCACAGCCAAAGCTGAGATCAAAGCTACAGAGAATCGAGCTGTAGATCGAGACTGATGGAAGAGAGAATGACTAGATTTCATGGTACCTATTCGTTATTGGATAAAAAGGGTTAAAAGCGGACTATTGAGATCGCCACCGAAGCGCGAGCTGCTTAGCAAAATAGGTCAAGATTAAATCAGCCCCGGCCCGCTTAAAGCTGGTGAGGGTTTCGATCACCACCTGTGGTTCATCAATCCAGCCGCGCTCCGCTGCCGCCTTGATCATTGCGTACTCGCCGCTGACGTTATAGGCCACCACGGGCAGCATTGTGGACTGCTTAATCTGCCAAATAATATCCATGTAGGCGAGGGCAGGCTTCACCATCACTAGATCTGCGCCTTCGGCAATATCTAAGGCCACCTCTTTGAGGGCTTCGCGAGTATTGGCGGGGTCCATCTGATAGGTTTTCTTATCGCCAAACTGAGGGGCTGAGTTTAGGGCATCACGGAAAGGCCCATAGTAGGCTGAAGCGTATTTGGCAGAATAGGCCAAAATGCCCACCTGGGTCCATCCTTCTACATCTAAGGCTTGGCGAATGGCTCTGACCCGGCCATCCATCATGTCCGAGGGGCAGACAAAATCGGTTCCGGCTGCGGCTTGGCACAATGCCTGCTTGACCAGCACTGCGACCGTTTCATCATTGAGAATTTTGCCATCTTGGACAATGCCGTCATGACCTTCGCTGCTATAGGGGTCGAGGGCTACATCTGTAAAGATTAGCAGGTCAGGGAGCGCTTCTTTCAAGGCTTTCACGGTTCGGGGAACTAACCCGTCGGGATTATAGCTCTCGGTTCCAGCATTGTCTTTCTGTTCAGTGGGGATGAGGGGGAACAGAGCAATGGCCCCAATACCCAGACGATACACCGCCGCCACTTCCTCTAGGAGCAAGTCCAAGGAATAACGGCTTAGCC
>JBAUJD010000527.1:0-4408 GCA_049683515.1 Thermosynechococcaceae cyanobacterium
TGACAAACTGTTCATCTGCGCAAGGATGCTTCCCGTACGATCCTTTGACCAAGCTTTGACCTGCTCAGTGAGGACAACCTCAAAGGCTTTCCCGCAGAGGAGAGCGCCAATAAACCCTGCCAGCATGAGGGTATAGGGGGGAGCGTAATACATGAATCAGCGTGTCCTTAGAAAATAGAAAATTTGATCGTAGAAATTGACCAATATAATGAGCAGCATCGCTCAATATGTCGCTATGCTGCGCCTTGAAGCTGCCGTTGAGCTGCGGTAATGGCGGCCACCGCAGCCTCTTCAGAAAAGCTAGCAATGGCCCCGAAGGCGGCAACTAAAAGACGCTGGGGCTGAAAATCATCCTTGACCAACTCCCACAGACGACCGACTTCCTCTGTGTGGAGGCGATCGTCTTCAGTCAAGGCCAATACGACCTGTCTGAGGAAGAATCCTCCTTCACCGGACAACAGATACTGAACGCCGATTTGTGCCGTAGGGATCAGGTCAAAGCTATCATCGGACCGGGCAATCTCAATCAGGCTCTCCAGCCGCTGCCATTGAAACTTACCGTCTTTAAATAAAATCTCAAGCAACCGACGCTGAAACTCAGGAGTTTCTCCGGCCAGGAGGCGGCGAGCAATGTATGGATAGGCTACTTCGACAATCTTGAAGTCAGGATTGAGACAAAGGGCGACGCCTTCTTGCGTCACCAGCGAACGGATAATTAACGCAAACTTAGCCGGGAGCCGAAACGGGTACTCGTACATCAGCTCCGAGAATTGATCGGTGATCGTCTTAAAGTTGAAGTCTCGAACACTAACATCAATGATGTCTGAAAAGACGGATTCTAAGGCCGGAATAATCGGGCGAATATCGGTGTCGGGCGTTAAAAATCCTAGGGAGACAAAGTCATTGGCGAGTAAGCTGTAGTCTTGATTCACTAAGTGAACGACGGCATCGACTAACGTTTCTTTCGTGCCTTGATCGAGTTGATCCATCATCCCGAAGTCGATATAGGCCATCCGGCCATCGGGTGTTGCGAAGAGATTGCCAGGGTGGGGGTCGGCGTGAAAGAAGCCAAATTCAAGAAGCTGACGCAAACCGGAAACAACGCCTGTGCGGACCAAGGCGTCAGGATCTTTCTTACCATTGACCATACATTGAGACGCCGTCAGTTTGGTTCCTTCGATCCACTCTAGGGTCAATACCTTGTCGCTGGTGTACTTCCAGTAAATGTCAGGAACTTTAACCTCTGGGAATGCTGCAAAGTTCTGGGCAAAACGTTCGGCATTGTGGCCCTCATTGAGATAATCAATCTCTTCAAAGAGCTTAGTGCCAAACTCGTCGACAACCAGCCATAAGTCGTGCCCTAAATTGAGAGGTAAAAAGGGACCGAGCCAAATCGCCGCTTTGCGAATTAATACGAGGTCGAGGGAGAGTTTCGGTCGTAGCTTCGGGCGCTGGACTTTGATTGCGATCGCATCTCCATCCCACAGCTCACCACGATAGACCTGTCCCAAACTGGCTGCTGCGATGGGTTCGGGTGAAATCGTTTTGTATAGCTCTGAAACGGGTTGACCCAGCTCCTTCTCAATCAGTGCAAATGCAACCTTGTTGGGAAACGGCGGCAGTTGGTCCTGCAGCAAAATGAGTTCTTCTAGGAATTCCTTGCGCACCAGATCTGGCCGAGTGGAAAGCGCCTGACCAATCTTGATAAACGTCGGTCCTAAGCGGGTCAGGACTTTTCTGAGCTGAATCGCGCGCCGAAAGCGGTTGCGCTCCGATCTATTGGTCCACCGATCCCACTGCAGATTGAGGGCAAAGCCCCCCAAGAGTCTGACAATTTCGATAGCCCGCCATACTAATTGAAAGGGTCGCCAAAAATATTGTTTCGCCAGTAATTCAGGATCGTAGCGTTTATCTGATGAGCTGGGTGTCGTCGAGGCCATGAACTCTTGCAGGATCGATCCCGAACGTTGTTTACCTTACTTAAATATAGTATATAAAATTACAAACTTTAGAAATACTAGGTAAAAATACTGATGGCTTAGCTCGGTTTGCCAGCGGCAATGAGCAACCATAGCTCAATGATGATTACAATCAGCGGGAAGCCCACCCCCACTAGGCCAACCCAGCTCATGGCTTGGGCCGCATTGATCAACATCTGTTTGTTAGTGCCTCGCTTAGGCAGTTTGTTATGGTAGTGCTGAATCAGGCCGGAACTGATCCCAATCAATACGGACCCCGTCACGCCCAGAGATCCGCTCAGTAAGATCCATGTCAGTCGTTGGTGTTCCCCTGCAATGATCACGAAGGTGGGCAGCAACAAAAAGCTTAATCCTTCAAACACCGCCCAAACCAGCAAGGCACTTAAGGTATCTTGCTGAGTTAGAAAAAGATCGATATTTTCAAAAGACGTTCTAGATTTTAACGTAGACATAGCGCTGCATTGACGGGGCCATATTGAAGTGCTTCTCTCTTAGTCTTCCCCACACAGGTTCCAAAAATACTATGGTTGAAGAATTCTATACACCAGAGGTTCAAACCCATGCCCAAAGCAACCTGGAATGGCACCGTCTTAGCCGAAAGCGATCAGTGTGAAGTGGTGGATGGAAATCAGTATTTTCCCCCGGACTCGATTAACTCAGACTACTTCAAGGCCAGTGACACTCACACCACCTGCTCTTGGAAAGGTGTTGCCAGTTACTACACCCTGGCTGTCAAGGGTGAAACCAATAAGGATGCGGCCTGGTATTATCCGGAACCCAAGGATGCCGCTAAAAATATTGTCGGATATGTTGCCTTTTGGCGAGGCGTCAAGGTCGAGGTTTAAGGCTACCAAGAGCGTCTTTTAGGCGCTGCCTTGGGTCTGTTGACTTTGGCAGGGAGAACATAGGCCAAAAAACTCCAGCGTGTGATAGTAGATTTCAAAATGGGCCGAAGCCCGCAGTTGCGACTCTAGATCATGGACGGGGCACTCCTGGTCACGAATGGGGAGCGACGTACCGCATTGTAGGCAGGTGAGGTGGTGCCGATCTTTGAGGGTGAGGCTATACAGTGTTTCTCCTGTGTTGAGAAGTCGCGCCTGAACGGCACCGCTGAGCTTCAACGCCTCTAGAGATCGGTAGATGGTCGCCAACCCCAAGGGCGATTGAGCTTTTCGCAGAGCTACGTACAAATCTTGCGCGGAAAGCTCTTGATTGCGCTGTTTTAACAGACGCAGTACTTTATCTTGGCTACGGGTGCGTTGCAGAGGCATAAGGGGTGCAAAGTGGGAATAAGGCCATTATCGCAAACCCTGTCATCGGTCGTACTTTTGTTGACTTTTCTCGACCCAGACCGACAGATATAGCCTTCGACTATATTGAATCAGGACACCAGGACGATTAAAAGCAATACCTGCCGAAGAGGTGAGGTCCTAACTCGGCTGGCGATAGCTAGAGTTAAGATAACGAAGCTGCATAAATATTCAGGTGTGAGGTGAGGACATAATAGGATAGGAAAGGACTGCCCTGAGTGGTCTTTAATTGTAATGGGGCTGCGGCCTGTTGTGGACTGACTATGACTCGAAGTAAGCTTTCTGATGCCGACAAACAAGCCATTACCCAGCGTTTCCGTGAACCGGACCAGACCATTGCAACCCTTGCCCAGCAGTATGAGGTCAGTAGCTCGACGATTCGGCGACTCTTAAAGCAAAAGTTGTCTGACCCCGAATATGACGAAATTGTGGCGATTAAAAGCGGTAAAGCAGCCGCCCCCATTCAAGTCAGTCTAGCAGCCGAGGGTTTGTCCCCCGCACCGCCGACTCTGAAGCTAAAGAAAAAGGTGACGCTCAAGAAAGACTGGGTGGATGAAGCGCAGGAAACAAGCTCAGAGGGAACGAACTTAGAGGGAAAAAATGAGCAATCCACGGCGACTGAACCTGAGTTAGAGGAGCTGATTGCTGAAATCGAGCATGATTTTGATGACGACGGTGACTTAGACGATGATGACGACGACTTCGATGAGGATGATTTAGAGGATGAGGATGAGGACGATAGTGCAGAATCGATGGCTCTGCAGGCTACCTCTGCCATTGAGATCACCCCATTGCTAGAGGCCGTGATTCCGAACCCCTGCTACCTCGTCATTGATCGTTCCGCCGAACTGATTGTTCGCCCCCTGAAAGAATTTGGAGATTTAGGGCGTATCCCTGAGACTGAAAGTCAGTCTAAAACCCTACCTGTCTTTGAGAATCACCGGATTGCCCGTCGGTTCTCCCAGCGTTCACAGCGCGTCATTAAGGTTCCCAGTGGAGACTTATTACACAAAACAGAGTCCCATTTATCTGCTAAAGGTATTACACGCCTCCTGATTAACGGTCGGGTCTATGCCCTATGATTTTTTGAATGCTGTGGTTAAATTAAGGGCAGTATCC
>JBAUJD010000528.1:0-7634 GCA_049683515.1 Thermosynechococcaceae cyanobacterium
GGACTCACTAGACTCCATGACATTGCGGATACTTGGAGACTTGCTCATGATTGAAAGCACACGACAGAAGTACTTTCAGGACTTATGGGTAAGGCATAGACCTTAAGAAGTATCCATTTAAAGTTCAAAATAGTCAATAGGCTCTAAAGGAAAAATCTTAAGCTCAATCCCAGAGCAAAATCAGAGTTTCTATACTCAAATCCTGCAGAAGAGAGACTCAACGAAATCAAAAACGCTCAAGCAAAGATACAACTTCAACTTGATGGGTTGGGGAATTTGTGCAAGAAGCCTATTGACTTCACTAAGAAGAATTATGAAGATAAACTACCCAGCCATACCTTCTTCCATCCCCACATAAAGTCAAAACTTTAACTTATTATTAATTTATCCATAAATAATTTATGTAACAGATTTCTTTTTTGTCTTGACTAAAGTTAATATCACTACAAATTCCCAGAGCGATCGCATCTCAATCAAGTGCATAAAAATTGTGGTGGGTGCGCCAATATTGTATCGACCTGTGCTAGCAGAGTCGATAGATTACTAGAATTATCGAGGGCAATCGTAGCTCGGGAAACTTTTTCAGACAGGGGCATTTGGTTTTGAATTCGAGCTTCTGCCTGTGCATCCGTGAGCTGATTGCGAGTCATCAGGCGCTGACGCTGCTGCTCAGGCCGACAAAAAACAACCCATATTTCTGATACAAGATCAGTCATCTGCGCCTCAAACAGAAGCGGTATCACGAGGACAACGGTGGGAGCTTGCCCGTGGGTTTGCAGATCTTGATGGATGCGATCGCACACAAACGGATGAATCTGTTCTTCTAACCACCGTCGTTCTGTCAAATCAGCGAACACTATATCTCCTAGACGCTGCCGGTTCAGCGTTCCGTCAGGTCGTAATAGTTCAGTACTGTAGCGTTCTGCGATCGCACTTAAAATCGGCGATTCACTCTGCACCGCTTCACGGGCATAGCGGTCTGCGTCTAAAATAGGAAGCCCGTAGTGGGTGTTTAAATAGTCCGCCACTGTGGTTTTACCTGTGGCAATGCCGCCCGTCAGTCCAATGCGGCGTTGTGTTGGTTGAGCGTTCAGGGTATTCAAATGACAGGGCAATAACTTTTTCGATTGCGACTCATCTTAAGCCTACCTCGCAGGGAACAGTGGATGTCATGATAGGGAGGGGGCTAAAACTATCTTTGAAAGAGCTACAAAACCATTGGACTGCGCCATAGGGACAAGACATTGACGCCACTCCTGATTATCCATAAACCGATAGGGCCAGTTGAGATTGCTCTAGAAGGTCAACCGTCCTGGACGCTGGGGCGAGGGTTTGAAAACGATATTATCCTGAATGACAATGCCGTCTCGCGCCATCATGCTGAGATCCGGCAGCAGCGGCCCGGAGAATTTGTCTTAACAGATCTCGGCAGCGGCAACGGCTCCTTTGTGCAAGGGCAAAGAATCTTCGATCCTCATACCTTTCGAGAGGGTGATTACATCACCCTGGGGCGCATTCAACTCGAATTTCAGAAAGGCAGCAGTCGGCCTGCTCATACACCGCACAAAACGGTGCTCATGATGCATACTTCAGCGCTACAGGGCAAAGTATGGCAAGAAATCTTGTCGTCTCAGGGGGTTGCGATTGCCCACCTCAATCCCGGCACTGATCTACCCGCTCTGTTGACACAGCGATCGCTCCAGAAGGGCTTGCCCGATCTGCTGCTGCTCGATATGACCGGCATTCAGTCCAATCCCTACCATTTTTGCCGCTGGTGCCGAGACACCTACCCCCAAGTCAAAGTCATCCTAATGAGCGGCAAACGCGCTGAGATCTCCGATGCAGAGCGGCGATGGGCAACCCACCAGGGTGCGGTTGACTTACTCCCTGGCTTCCCAGAACCGCAGCTCTTTAGTAACTTGAGTGCCGTCACCTCCACCGTGAGGCTAGTCTTAAAAGCCCTTGATTGGCCTGAGATTCAGCAGCAGCTCCTGCTAGAAGCACTGCTCTCTATTCAGGTGTTGCGGAAGCAGCTCTCTGGTTCTGAAGCAAATAGCTGAACACTCGCGCTGCGGCACGCTCCACACTGCCTAAATCCCCTAAGCGTCTGCGCAGCTCATCATAGCCCTCCAGAACCTGCTGGCTTGAGTCTAAAAGCGCTAGCGTCTGAGCGACGGTTTGCTCTGGGGTGGCCTGATCCTGCAATAGCTCCGGTACCGTGAGCTGCCCTGTGACTAGATTAACCGGAGAAATAAACGGGATTTGGTAGCGGAGCAGATGACGAAAAATCCAGTAGCTGAGCGGATGCAGACGATAGAGGACCACTTGAGGGACCCCCAGCAGTGCCGTCTCTAAATTGACGGTCCCTGACTTGACGATCGCAACATCTGCCGCCGCCAGCGTTAGGGAAGAATCCGTCGTCAAGGTGGCCCGTAGCCCATATTTTTTAACGGCTTCTAGAATCGGCTCTCGATAGCGCTCTAAAGAGACCGGAATCCAAAAATGAACCCGGGGGCGCTGGGCCTGGATCTGCTGAGCCGCCGCACAGATGGTAGGCAATAAGTACGTCATCTCCTGTGCTCTAGAGGCAGGCACGAGAGCAATGGCGGTCTGGGTCTCAGGAATACCGAGCTGAGTTCTGGCAGCCCTACGGCTAGGAGCCTGGTGCATTCGATCCACCAGGGGATGGCCCACCCAGGTCACCGCAGCACCGTGGGTTTTAAAGTGCTCGGCTACCTGCGGGAAAATGGCGATCACTTCGTCTACAAGATCTACAACGTCTCTCGTTGTCTTGGTTCGATTCGAGAGCACCCAGGCTTGGGGGGCAATGTAGTACAAAATAGGAACTTGAAACTGCCGTTTTAGATAGTTGCCCATCGGTATATTAACCCCGGCATAGTCAATCAGCACCACCAAATCAGGGGGCTGAGCCTGCAGTGCCTGACGGACCTGTCGCTGCAGATTGAGACTCGGCCACACATAGCGCAGCGATTCCATTAAACCCACTGCCCCGATGCCCACCGTATTGCCCAGCAGCGTCGCCCCGGCGGCAGCCATGCGCTCTCCACCTAATGCCGTAATTTGAAGGTGAACCTTCGCTTGCTCAGCCTGCCGCTGCAGTGCTTCAATCAATAAGCTCCCCTGCAGATCGCCGGACACTTCCCCCGTACTGATAAAGAGGTGTAGAGGACGGTCTCTCACGCTGCAGTGGAGCGCCCTGGGGTCAGACCTCGCCGATGGGGGGTCTGGGACTGTTTCAGAAAATGATCAAGGTGGTCAATCAATTCGTGTCCAGGGAGACACTTGAGCTGTTCAAGGGCTTCATTCAGGGGTAGGCCCGATCTATATAACAGCTTGAACGCTTTCTTAATCGATCGCATCACCTCGCCATCATTGAGACGACCAACGCCAGCCCGCTGGAGTCCCACTTGATTGAGGGTGCGAACGCGAGCTGGATTGCCCTCTGCCAGCATGTAGGGGGGCACATCCCTAGTAATGCGACTCATGCCGCCCACCATCGCTAAGCGTCCGATATGAACAAACTGGTGAATGCCTAACACACCGCTAATTCTGGCCTGAGACTCTAGGGTGACGTGACCGCTTAGGGCCACAGAGTTGGCAATAATGACTTCGTTGCCAATCAAACAGTTGTGGCCGACATGGACGTAGGCCATTAGTAAATTGTCGTTGCCGATCTGAGTGACTTCGTGCTCGCCGGTGGCTCGATTAATGGTGACGTACTCGCGAATTAAGTTGCGATCGCCAATCCGAACAAAGCTCTGCGCTCCTGCGTACTTTAAATCTTGAGGTTCTAACCCTAAAACTGCCCCCGGGAAAATTTGATTGTGTTCGCCAATTTCAGTCCAGCCATCAATGACGACATGGGCACCAATTTTAGTATGGTGACCCACCTTCACATGCTCACCCACCATGGCATAGGGACCAACCTGAACCGTCGGGGCTAGTTCAGCATTGGGGTGAATCACAGCAGTGGGATGAATCAATAGCGGCATAGAAGCGGTTAGCTGGGCATTGCTGATCATAGAGGGTAGAGTGCTAATCGCTTATCGTTGACTACTCAACCAGAGCAAACATCAACTCTCCCTTGCAGGCCAATTGCCCGTCAACCTCAGCACGGGCCGTCATTGTTCCGAAGCGGCGACGCTTAATACTAAGCAACTCCACTGTGATGACAAGCTGATCGCCCGGAACCACCTGACGGCGAAACCGAACCTTATCAATCCCTGCAAAAAGAGAGAGTTTACCCCGCATTTCTGGTACATCTGAGAGGACCACTCCACCCACCTGGGCCATGGCCTCTACAATTAAGACCCCCGGCATAATGGGGCGGCCAGGGAAATGGCCTTGAAAGAACGGCTCATTGATGGTGACATTCTTGATGCCCACCGCGCGATCGCCATGCACCCGCTCTAAAATCCGATCAATCAACAGAAAAGGATAGCGATGGGGAAGTACCTCTTGAATTTGCTCAATGGTTAATGAGGTATCCAAGACCGGTGACGCATCAGAGACCGCCTCTGAACTAGGAGCTGTCGCAGAAAGTGAAGCTTGAGGATTGGTTAAAGTCGGCATAGCGAAATTTAAGTCAAGGGGCAGGGAGTACTCACAGCTCACAGTCGTCGGAGGCAATGGAGGCCGACTGTAAGAGGCACTGTGCCAGTTTCAAGTGGAGCGCATGACTCGCCTTATAGGCCAGAATATGGGCTCGGGGCAGAGCACCCAGTAGACTTAGGTCTCCAATAAGATCCAACAATTTATGTCGAACCGGCTCATTGGTGTACCGCAAGGGTGGATTAAGCCAACCTTCAGCATTACAGACTAAGGCATTCTCTAGACTACCACCTTTAATCAGTCCTCTGTTTTGCAGCATCTCAATATCAGCCGCGAGACCAAAGGTGCGAGCTGGGGCAATCTCTAGGGCAAAGACCGACGGAGCCACGCTATACCACTGAGAACCAATCACGGTTTCAGGAAAATCAATGCCATAGCTCAAACGGGTCGTAGATGCTGGTAGGGCGACAATAAAAGCATCATCTTGCTGCACGGTAATGGGTGCATTGATACTGTATCGGTAACGGGGTGACGCTTGCGGTGCCCAACCTACACCGGCTAGTCTTTGCACCCACTCTAGCGCTGAGCCATCCAGCAGCGGCACTTCAGGGCCATCAATCTCAATCCGCAGATTATCAATCCCTAGCCCCGCAAGGGCTGCGAGTAGATGTTCGACGGTCCTCACTGTTGCATCTCCCGTCCCTAGCTCTGTCGAAAGAACCGTTTGACTCACCTGGTCAATCTGGGCCGGAATTTCAGGCGTACCCGGCAAGTCGACGCGCACAAAATAACGTCCTTGATGGGCGGGTGCTGGAGAGAGGACCACTTGACAGTGCTTGCCACTATGCAACCCAATACCGGCAAGGGAGAGAGTTGATTTCAGAGTGTGCTGTTCAGAAGACTCCACGGCTGAGGCTTGGGCGATGGCATCAAGGCTCTGAGGCAACGCGCTCAGCGCAACGCCGTCGCCAAGACCGATCTGCAACGCCATCGCCTCACCCCGCATTAGAAGCGTTCCCCAAAGCCAAAGTGGAACTGGTCGTCACCTTGATCATTGCGACCATAATCTAACCGGATGGGACCAATGGGGGTGTTGACGCGAATACCAAGGCCATAGCCTAAGCCTGAACCGGGTTTGCCTCGGATAAAACCAGGGCTTCCGATCACATCCTGTTGAGTACCCAGATTGGTGCCGTAGTCAACAAATAAGACGCCACGAATACCGCCCAAGAAATCGATGATTGGGAATCGATACTCAGCAGTGGCCTGCAAAAAGCTTCGCCCACTGCCCAGATCGCCTTCGCCATAGCCCCGTACAGAGGAGCCACCCCCCAGGGTGAATGCTTCATAGGGGGGCAGATCCCCGATTACGGTGCCACCCTGCACGTTAAAGGCGAGGGCCTGGGGGCCTTTTGTAAGACGGAGTAAATTAACCGGAACAAAGTAGCTATAGCTTGCTCTGAGTCGGGTGCCGAAAATGCTGCCGGACCCCAGCGGTATCCACTGTTCAACCCCTAAGCGAAGGGCAGAACCCTTGGTGGGCGTCAGCGGATCGTTGCGGAGATCGCGGCCTAGACCAAACTCAACGGAGAAGAGATCGTCTTCACCGGAACCGCTAAAGCTGAGGTTGTTACCGAGGTTATCAACGGGATTCAGATTAAAATTACCATCGCGAATAGAAACTCGCTGATACTGCGCACCGAGCGAAGCGGTCCAAGCACTCCGCCGATCTTTGCGTATTTTTGTCAAAGGTCGAGTAAACGTAATGCCAGCTCCGAGCCGGTTGACGCGAACGGCATCGCCATTGGGCAGCACGACGTTACAGGCTGAGCCAGGATTTGCATCGCCTGCCACACAGTCAGGGTTTTGCTCAAAGGGGCCATTGTCAAAGACAAGGGGAATGGTCAGCCGGTTGAAAAGATTAACGGTATAGGACGTCCCGTAGGGGTCTCCCGCAATCCAGGGATCAGTGAAACTGGCGTCAAAGAGCAGTTCGCGGGTACCAATCTGAAGCTGCAGATTGAGTTTTTGATTGTTGCCCCCCAGGTTGGTTTGGGAGTAAGAACCCGTCCCAAAGAAGCCACTTTGAGAACTAAAGCCTGCTCCGGCGGAGAAGCTACCTGTGCTGCGTTCTTGGACGTTGAGATTAACGACAACTTTGCGGGAGTCTTGGCCGGGTTCAAGGGCCACCTGCACATCTTCAAATAGACCTAGCCCAAACAGCCGCTGCAAATCTTCTTGCAGTTTAGGACGATTAAGGACGTCGCCTGGTTTAGTGTCCAGTTCACGGGTAATGATGAACTTGCGGGTTTTACCCTTGGTGGGTTCACCATCTTCGTTGAGGTAGCGAACATCAACGTCTTCAATGACGCCCTCTGCCACCTGTAGGGTCACGGTGCCGTCGGCGTCAACTTGAGGGGTTCCTACCACCTGAGCGAGCACGTAGCCTTCGTCTTGGTAATACTTGTTGATGGCCTGAATACCGCCCTGGAGATCTTTGAGGTTAAGAATGCGGCCATACTGGGGCTTGAAAATCTCATCCACTTTGGCCTGGGTGAGCACTTGATTACCCGCAATCTGAACCGCGCGCAGGTCGGGGTTGGGCTGCACAAAGTAAGTGACGCGCACACCCAAGGGGGTATCGCTGGGTTCGGCTCGGACGTTGCTGAAAAAGCCAGTGGCAAAAATGGCGTTGATGTCAGCCTGGATTTGCGATCGCGTCGCCGGTTGTCCAGGTCGAGTTGCAATCGCCTCATAGACCGTAAGGGCTAAATCACCCTCAGCACCCTCAACCAAGACTTCTGAGACCAACACCTCTGGCTCTGGCTCTGTCGCCTCTGGCTGTGCTGGCGGCGTTGGGATAGAGGGCGGCGCGTCTGGCGGGGCAGTTTCAGTCGTTCCTGATGGGGCGGGTGTCTCTGGAAACCGTGGAATTTCTGGGGCGGCTGGTGGCTCTGGCGTCACGGGTGCCGAGGGAGTGCTTGGAGCGGCTGGTGCTTCTGATGGGGCGGGCGTCTCTGGGAACTGTGGAATTTCTGGGGCGGCTGGCTCTGGTGTCGCGG
>JBAUJD010000529.1:0-1979 GCA_049683515.1 Thermosynechococcaceae cyanobacterium
CCTGACCTGCGCTCCACCTGTGAAATTTTCAGCCAGCTTTTTTCATTGAAACTGCAGCAAGCCCTTGCCGAAGAACAACTCCAGAACCGCAGGCGCATTGCCTCCGCCACTCGTGACCTGTTTGAAACCCCCAAAGAAACCCTCAGATTTACCGAAGCTGCACCTTGGTTGAGTGAAACACTCTGTCCTTTAATCCAGGCAGACGGAATCGCGGTGATCGCCCAAGAACAGGTCGAAACCAGCGGTGACACTCCGAGTCGAGCAACCGTTCTAGACCTGATCGATCACTGTCAGTCCGAAACTGACATTATTCCCATTGAGCAACTGCGACAATTGCCCTTCTCTTCTGAGGCCGAACTGGGCCAGTCAGCCGGAGCTTTAGTGCTAATCATCTCTAATACAGAGCATCTATATGTGATCTTTTTTCGCAACGAAATTCCTTATCAAATTCGCTGGGGCGGCAATCCCAAAAAAGAAATTGTCGATGGAGCCTTCGGCCCCCGACTACAACCTAGGGCTTCTTTTGATGAATACATTGAATCTGTGACGGGTCATTGCCAACCCTGGTCCTTGGCCGATATGGATACCGCCCTAGAGCTACGCACAGGGCTACTGCATTTCGCCGTGAGTCAACTCGATGTGATCGAGCAAGAAGCCCTTCAGCAGCAACGACAACAGGACTTGCTGATTGCTGAGTTAAACCATCGTGTCAAAAACATTTTGGCCTTAATTCGTTCTATCACTCGCCAGACGAGGGAATCGGCCACCTCCATTGAAGACTATGCATCGATGCTAGAGAGTCGGATTGCGGCGCTGGCCTCTGCCCATGACCTCGTCGCTGGACATGGACTCACTTGGCCACAACTGGATGAACTTCTAAGAATTGAATTGAGACCCTATTTTGCTGAGTCAGAACACCGAGTCCAGCTTACGGGGCCAGCGGTGGGTTTGAAGGCAGACTTTGTCCCCACAATGGTTCTAGTTCTCCATGAACTGATCACAAACGCCGCTAAATATGGAGCGCTTTCAGTCCCTGAAGGTCGGGTTGAAGTTAGATGGTATCAGGAGTCTGGAGGGTTGGCCTTATCCTGGCGAGAACAACAGGGTCCACCGGTCTCAGCCCCGAATCGGCGGGGGTTTGGCCGCAATCTGATTGAGCGCTCCATTGCCTATGAATTTGAAGGGGAATCTCGGCTTCGATTTGCACCGACAGGGGTCGAGGCTGAGTTCTGGATTCCCAACGAATATGTATTGTGGCAAGCCAATGTGGTCAGCCAACCCGCATCACAGCCCCTCCCTCAGATAGAGCCAACGCAGCCCCAGCAAGGACGGGTGTTGATTGTAGAGGACAATATGCTGATTGCAATGGAGTTGGAGTCAACCTTGCAGTCCTTAGGCTTTGATCAGATCGATACTGCGCCTCGCGTTAGCGCAGCTCTAAAGCTGTTGCAGACTGAACAATATACGCTGGGTTTACTCGATATCAATCTCAAGGACGAAGTCAGCTTTGCCATTGCTGAGGCACTGCAGGAGCGACTTATCCCATTTTTGTTTACCACTGGCTATGACTCGAAATATGAGGTGCCGCCACATCTCGCCACTGCACCCCGCCTCAAAAAACCGATTGAAGTTGATCAGCTCACTCAAATCATTGAACAGCTTCAAGAGCAAGATTGAGTGCCCTGCATTAGCCCCCCGACTCTTCCATGTTAAATGCCAGATTGAGATACAACCAGTCAGACAATCGCGGCAGCCTCAGTTTCAGTCGCTCTGAGTAAATCCATGATTTCGTCTTGATAGTGCTGAAATTTTGGCTCTCGTTTGACGAGGTAGGTACGGTCGAGGGGCAGATCGACTTTAATCTCACGCTGAACCATGCCGGGACGAGCGGTGAGCACATAAATCCGCTGAGACAGAAAGACCGCTTCACCGACATCGTGGGTAATCATCAAAATCGATGTGCCAGTGCGCTCCCATAG
>JBAUJD010000530.1:0-5470 GCA_049683515.1 Thermosynechococcaceae cyanobacterium
GGCCCACGCTCAGATGTTGGCGAAGACCGGGATTATCTCAGAGCATGAGGCCGAGCAAATTACCACGGGTCTTGAGCAGATCCGCCAAGATTTTCGTCAAGGTACTTTTCAGCCGGGAGTCGATGCCGAAGATGTCCACTTTGCGGTGGAGCGGCGATTAACAGAGCTGATTGGCGACACCGGCAAGAAACTCCATACTGCCCGATCTCGCAATGATCAGGTGGGCACAGATATTCGGCTTTATCTGCGGGATCAAATTGAGCAAATCCAAGCCTTGCTACACCAATGGCAGTCAACGCTAGTAGCCTTGGCCTCAGACCATGTTGAAACCATGATCCCCGGCTATACGCACCTGCAACGGGCGCAGCCCCTCAGTTTGGCCCATCATTTGCTGGCCTATTTTGAGATGGCCCAGCGAGATCAGCAGCGGTTAAGAGACGTTTGCGATCGCACCAACATTTCCCCCCTCGGTTCAGGGGCTTTAGCGGGAACTCCTTTCCCCATTGATCGCCAGTTCACCGCTGATCAGCTTGGGTTCAAAGGGCTGTACGCCAATAGCTTGGATGGAGTGAGCGATCGCGACTTTGCCATTGAGTTTCTCTGTGCTGCCAGCCTCATCATGGTGCATCTGAGCCGCCTTGCCGAAGAAGTGATTTTCTGGGCCTCAGAAGAATTTAGGTTTATCACCCTCAAAGATAGCTGCGCCACGGGGTCGAGCATCATGCCCCAAAAGAAAAATCCTGATGTACCAGAGCTAGTGCGAGGTAAAACGGGGCGTGTGTTTGGTCATCTGCAGGGCTTACTGGTGATGATGAAGGGCTTACCGCTGGCCTACAACAAAGATTTGCAAGAAGATAAAGAGGCCATTTTTGATGGCGTCAAGACGGTCAAAGCCTGCTTAAGTGCGATGACAATTCTGATGTCAGAAGGGCTAGAGTTCCGCACCGCTCGGCTCAATAGCGCCGTCACCGAAGATTTTTCCAACGCCACCGATGTTGCCGATTATTTAGCGGCCAAGGGGGTGCCCTTTCGAGAGGCGTACAATATAGTCGGTCAGGTGGTCAAAACCTGTCTTGCTGAAGGGATACTGCTGAAGGACTTAACCCTCGATCAATGGCAGCAACTCCATCCGCAGTTTAGTGACGATATTGGGGATGCGATCTCACCTCAACAGGTGGTCGCAGCCCGCAACAGCATCGGCGGCACCGGGTTTGAGCAAGTTCGACAGGCGCTATCCAAAGCGCAGTTGATTCTTGATTCATAGACCTTTCCCACGTCCCAATTTTTAAAAAACTAAAGTTTCTCAAATCCCCCATCCTGGGGGATTTAGGGCGCTAATGCAGAGCTTCCAGCTACCTCTATACAGGATCCTACCCCCATGATTGCATCCGCTCCCGCCCCCCTCGCAACAGACCGTCTACCGAAAATTTCTGGATCCGCCGCAGACCTCGCAAAAATCACCGGCCATACCAATCCCATCTATTTGCCCAACACAGATCTGAAGCTCAAGGATCTCAAATCGGGCTTTGCCTGCGCCCTGCACATGCACCAGCCCACGATCCCCGCAGGGGTAAACGGTGAGCTGATCTGCAATCTGCAGCACATGTTTGAGCACCCTGACCAAGGAGACAACCACAATGCTGATGTGTTTGCCTGGTGCTATCGCCGCATGGGCGAGTTCATTCCTGAGCTAGTGGCGAAAGGCTACAGCCCTCGCATTATGCTTGACTACTCCGGCAATCTGCTGTGGGGGCTGCAGCAAATGGGCCGTCATGATGTCCTTGATGCCCTCAAGACCCTTGCCTGCGATGCCCAATATCAGCCCTACGTCGAATGGCTGGGCACGATGTGGAGCCATGGTGTGGCCCCTTCTACACCGATCCCCGATTTAAAGCTTCAGATTCAGGCTTGGCAATATTACTTTGCCGATCTCTTTGGGGCTGAAGCCCTGAAGCGCGTTAAAGGGTTCTCGCCCCCAGAGATGCATTTGCCCAACCACCCTGACACCCTTTACGAATACCTCAAAGCCCTCAAAGAGTGCGGCTATCGCTGGCTGATGGTTCAAGAACACTCCGTTGAGCGCCTTGATGGTTTGAGCCTCCATCACAGTGATAAATATGTTCCCAATCGCTTAGTGGCACGGAACTCCAAGGGCGAAACTATCAGCATGACGGCACTGATTAAGACCCAAGGCTCAGATACGAAGCTCGTGGCTCAAATGCAGCCCTATCATGAAGCAAAAGGTCTAGATCGTCAGCAACTTGGCTCCGTGAGGGTTCCTGGCTGCGTCACCCAGATTGCCGATGGTGAAAATGGCGGCGTCATGATGAATGAATTTCCCCGCGATTATCCCCCCGTTTGGGAACATCTTGAGCAGGGGATCGCAGGCTTTAACGGGACGGAGTACCTAGAGTTGTTAGAGGCGGCAGGCGTTAGCCCGAATGACTATCCGGCGTGTCAGGCCGTGGGTCAGCATAAGATTTGGCAGCAGGTGGAGCAGGTGACACCAGAGGCCGTGGCGCAGGCCATTGAGAGGCTCAATGAGACAGACCACCAATTTCACATGGATGGTGCGTCTTGGACCGATGATCTGAGCTGGGTGCGGGGCTACGAAAATGTCCTGGAACCGATGAATCAGCTCAGCGCTAAGTTCCATGCTAAGTATGATCCCCTTGTCGCAGCCGATCCCACCATCACCGAACAGGCCGACTACCAAGAAGCCTTACTGTATGTACTGCTGGTGGAAACAAGCTGCTTTCGCTATTGGGGCCAGGGCGTCTGGACCGACTACGCACGAGAACTCTATCGCAGAGGTGAAGCGCTTCTTCAGTAGCACGGCCTGAGCGCCGCCCATCGTTCAACCAATCGCGGTTATCTACAAATCTTCGTGTCTCCGCTGCGGTGTGGGCATTCTAGAGTGTGGTCAATCGGTACAACCATGACAGTGTCGGTGACGAGGTTCTGGGCTTATTTAATCAGCTTATTCTTCGGCTATGCCCTAGCCGGATGGGTTTTGGTGGCCTATGCAGCCCCTAGCTTTGTGTGGATTATGACGCTGGCGCTCACCGTGCATCTGGCGAGGGTGGGACGAGATGCGATCGCACTTTCCCTCACCTGGATGGTCTCTTTGTTATGGGGCGCGGCCTACATTGGGGCAAATCCCCAACATCTTCAGTGGACCTCAGGCCATATCTGGGGACTCTCGCTCCTCGTCCTTTGGTTATTCTCACTTTTACTCGTGTTGCTGTTGGCGTTTGCCCGTCAGCATTTGCCGAGACGCAATCGAACGACCCCTCTCTTGGTGAAGATCGTCTGGAGTAGTTTGGCGATTGGGGCGTTCGTCTACCAATGGGGAGGATTGGCATGGATCAGATAAGCGCAGAGAATGTCTCGTCAAGGCGACAAGACAAAGGCTCTAGAGCCGAAACAATCTTGCAGCGTATCAATCCTGATGTGCTCAATAGCTTCACCGTAGGTCAGCGGTCTGCAATCTTAGACCTGTTGACCCAGATCACCCTAGAATCTTCATCCCGACGGCCTCGACTCATCGATATTCGATTTGTAATAGATTTAGTGATGACTCGCTTCTATCTGGTCTTGCTAGTGGGTAAAGATCGGCGAGAGCGATCTCGCCCCATGAGAGGCATGACGAAGATGGGTAATATTATTGCCGCAGTGCTATTGCTCTTGACCGCCAACTTAGTGATCAGCGCGATCCTTTTGCTCAGCCTCTACCTGATCAAATCAGCCGTCGGTATTAATCTATTACCGGGACACTTCGCTGAGTATCTCAAACACCTCTTTTGAGGCTGAGGCCGCTGTTGCCCCATCACTGTCGGGGGTCTTTGATCAAATTTGTCCGATTTAAAACCTATGCCTATCCCTTATCAATAAAGGCATCAGCCATATATTCGCAATCAATGGCCGCGAATATATGACGGTAAAGATTGACAGATTCTCTGTAAAGCGAGAGAATTAATACCCATCATGCGGTAACCGTATCCGCAATTCCATAGACTAATGTTGTTACTGAAGTCAGCAGACTTCGTTTACTTGTGAGGAGCATTTAGACATGAAAATTAAAATGGCCGCTTTGATGGTGCTTTTGGGCTTTTCAACCCTGCTAGGCGCTTGTCAATCTGAGACAGCACCAACCGATGGTGAGTCACCTGCAACTGAAGTCTCCCCTGAGGCTCCTGCCGCTGAGACTCCTGCCCCTGAAGCCACTCCAACACCTCAATAACAGATTATTGAGTCTGAGGTCTGATGCGCGTCTCTCGAATGAGAGACGCGCATCTTAGTGTTTACTAATACAAGGCTTAACGAACACTTTGTTTTATGCCTCTTCCCTGGGTGCCAGTCTTCGGCGGAGTCGAGATCGAGGGGCTTTCATGCCTTGAATATCGCTTTCATCGTAAATTTCACCCACTAGCTCTTCCAAAATATCTTCTAGGGTAACGAGGCCCACTGTGCCGCCATACTCATCGACAACAATGGCTAGATGGAGCTGCTTCTGCAGCATCTCTTTTAATAACGCTGCAACCCATTTCGTCTCCGGGATATAAAAGGGTGGGTCCATTGCCAGCGAGACGGATTGGTTACCGTGCATCTTAAGAGCCTGAAGGGCTTGCTTTAAGTTGGTAATGCCGACAATGGCGTCTTTCGACTCTTCTTGAACAGGGATGCGGGAATAGCCGCTATCAAGGCAGAGATCGATGACATCCTGCAGCAGGGCTTCATGGGAAATAGTGCGCATCTCGACGCGGGGCTTCACCACCTCTCGCACTCTAAGACTATCGAGGGCCAATGCCTTGTTGAGGAGTTGACGCTGTTGTAGATCGATCTGTCCCCGTCCACCCAGCACGTCAATCAAAAGCTGAAGATCGCTGACAGACTCTCGTTGCTGAGCTGAGTTACTACTCAAAAGCCGAATCGCAATCTGAGCAATGTTTTCAAGGAGCCGCACAACCGGCAGTAACAAAACCGATAGCCAATAGATCGGTCGTACAACCCACTGAAAGACGACGCTTGCATTGCTGATTGCCAGTGACTTGGGGGTGATTTCGCCGAAGATCAGCAGCAATAAGGTGACGACCGCAGTGGCGATACCGAGACCTGCGCTGCCGAACCAAATGATAAATAAATTACTGGTCAAGATCGCGGCAAAATTATTGACGAGGTTATTACCGATCAATAGGGTCGTAATGAATCGGGTCCGTTTCTCTAGGACGAGCCGATAGATTCCCTCTGTATCACCCTGCGCTTGCATGAGACCTCGCAACTTCAGGTTATCCATTGAGGTAATGGCTGTTTCTGACCCTGAGAAGAATGCAGACAGCAACAACAAGACCAGCAGGATCACGACATCTAATCGGATATCTCCTAATAGTGGGTTCGTTGCAGCTAAAGGTAAGGTAAATGGAGCAATCACGGGCGACTATAGTGGCGTATGTGATTGATTGTATTATGC
>JBAUJD010000531.1:0-8692 GCA_049683515.1 Thermosynechococcaceae cyanobacterium
GTATTTCAGGTCTGCTAGCCCTCATCTTGGCCGGATTGCAGGGACCGTATTTGTTGGCAATGGTTACCGCCAGCTTAGCCATTGGCACAGCCTATTCGCTGCCGCCCATTCGCCTAAAACGCTTTGCCTTCTGGGCCGCCCTCTGCATTTTTGGCGTTCGGGGCGTGATCGTTAATCTGGGTTTATTCTGGCATTTTCAGCAGCGCTGGACTGGAACTGCTAGCGTGATTCCGCCGCAGGTGTGGATGATGACCGGATTTATTGTGGTGTACACCTTTGCGATCGCAATTTTCAAAGATATCCCTGACTTAGAGGGCGATCGCAAGTTTCAGATTCGCACCTTAACGGTAAGTTTGGGCAGCCAGACGGTCTTCAACCTAGCCCTAGGCACCATCACGACTTGCTACCTAGGCATGATGATTGCAGCGAAGATGATCTTACCGCTCTATTCAACACTCTTTGTTGTGATCACCCACCTGGGGCTTCTGTTGACCCTGTGGCGCTCCAGCTTTCAAGTGCAGCTAAAAAACCGTCAAACCGTGCGGTGGTTTTATCAACTCATTTGGAAGCTCTTCTTCCTCGAATATATCCTCTTTCCCGTGGCCTGTTTGTGGGGCCAATAGACTATCGCAAGCCCTTCTTGCCCCGCTTACCATTGGGCATGATAGTCAGCCAGTTGATCTGGGCAAAGGCAAGCTGGGCCATTGAAACAGACGCTCCCGTCAAATTTGCACCACAGAGATTCGTACCGCGTAAATTGGCATTGGTGAGATGAGCATCGATTAGATTTGCGCCCCGCAGGTCAGCCCCCTCTAAATCTGAATAGCTGAGGTAGGCCTCCGTCAGATTGGCATCTCTGAGAATCGCATTGGTTAAGGTGGCCCGACCAAAGTTAGCCTTGTACAGCTCTGCCCCCTTCAAATTCACGCCCTGTAGCTTGGCCTCATGGAAACTAATATTAGGCAGCGCCAACTTACGCAGGTCAAGATCTCTAAGATCACGATTGCTAAAGTCTTTTTGCCCACGACTGTAGGCATGCTTGAGGCCATTGGGCGTGACCTTTGCGAGTTTTGACCGTCCAGACTCCTGGGACTTTTCAGGCTCAGAGGCAAAGGCGTTGCGCCTGCGAGCACTACCTTGAGACAGGGTGCCAAAGGACTCATTAAGGGGATCGCTCATGCGTCGATGCTGCCCTCGAATCTCAGAGGCTCTTCGGGCCGACGGAGACTCAGTGCGATCTCGACCTTGGGTAATGGCTCCGCGTTGGGGGGTGCCCAGATTGCGCTGAGAGCGGGGGACCGTCATAGGCGGAGGAGCCTGTAGTGGCGATCTTCGGGCGGGCGACGGGCTAGGCTGCGTGGGCACAGGCTGGTTCATCTGCTCCAGTGCCTGCAACACATGCTTGGCTGATTGGTAGCGATCGCGCAAAGACACCGCCATCATTGTGGTCAGCACGGTCTTAAATCCAGGCGTCAAAGTCACTAAATCCTGCCAGCTCAATTCCCCTGTCGTGGGGTCATAATTGAGATCTTTCGGTGACTTACCCGTCAATAGATAGAGACAGGTCACCCCCAAACTATAAATATCGCTGGCGTACACCGGACGCATCGCCATCTGCTCCGGTGGCGCAAACCCAGGGGTGCCGACGGCAAAGGTGGTAAAGGTATCATCAGCCGCCGCATTCGCTAAGACCGATTGACTGACTTGGTCCTTGACAGCCCCAAAGTCAATCAGCACAAACTTGCTATCAATCGTGCGCTGAATAATATTGGCCGGCTTGATGTCGCGATGAATGACCTTTTGCTGGTGTAGATAGTCCAACAAAGGCAAGACTTCAACGAGCACTGTTTTGACGCGCCCTTCATCAAAGGGGCCAGACCGGCGCACATCTTGCTGCAGCGTTGCGCCACTCACGTACTCTTGGACGAGGTAAAAGTCATTATCCAATTCAAAATAGTCCAGCAGTCGAGGCAGATGAGGGTGATTACCAATTTTGCCGAGGGTGGTAGCCTCTCTTTGAAATAGCTCCCGTGACATTTCTAAAATGTGTTCAGCCGTCAGCACTGGCCGGAGCTGCTTAATAACGCAGGTGGGTTCCCCCGGCAAACTCTCATCCGTTGCCAGAAACGTCGTAGCAAAGCCGCCTCGTCCTAGAATGCGGCTGGAACGATAGCGATCGCGCAATAATAGCTGAGTGCCACAGGCATGACAGTCCTCTCGCTCAGGGGGATTATTCGGATTGGTGCAGGCTGGATTTAAGCAGTAGCTCATTGAGAATATCTCATGTGGTCAGCAATACATCGAAGGGTGCTGCATCCTCTTTCATTATTCTTCCCTATGGGCAGGGGTTCCCAAGCATTTGTACTAAATTTCCTTGAAGCGTCAATACTAGGTCTACACATAGCGTTACGTTACCTCCGCTAGGAACACCATGAAAATTATTCAAGATACCCCTGATATTCTAGTCCTCCAGGAAAAACTAATGGGACTTTGGTTCCTGGGACTGGGGACTGCAGCCTTCGGTTTTTTCGTCGTGCTGTCCTTTGAATCCCCGATGGATTTATTTGGGGGTGTCTGCATCGCAGTCTCAGCCTTGGTGGCGACCCTCAGCCCCACCGAAACCTGCTCATTGAATAAGATTAACGGATTGATGACGCTGCGCCAGCAGAATTGGTTTAAACACAGGATTAAACAGCAAAGCATTCAGCAAGTTGCAGACGTCAATGTAGAGGCTTATCGCGTTATGGGGGCGCAATTCTTTCGAGTCAACTTGGTGCTCAAGTCGGGACAAGTTCTCTTATTGACGCGCTCTGCCAGTACCGATCGCGCCATGCAGCAAGACTTAGCCCAACGGATCGAGGCCTTTCTGGGCCTAGAGCCATCCGACATTCCGATGGGTGCAGTGACGCCATAGATCACAGCATTTTATTTTGATAAAACTCCCCAGGTAGGATTCGAACCTACGACCAATCGGTTAACAGCCGACCGCTCTACCACTGAGCTACTGAGGAACGCGAGTCTTATCCTAGCGATAACCCGCACCTTTTGGCAAGGTTTTCAGACAATCCAATTTCGCAGTGATTCAGACGACTCGGACAAGGGACCCAATTCGAGCGCGGTACGGCTGTCTCTTTGGACTCGTTTCTGACTCGTCAGATTACTCAATAAGCTGTGCTTGTTGGGACGATAGCCAACCCTTGCCAACGCGGATGGTCAAGTCTGATCGTAAATCCCCGGTCGAATCAATGGCTAATTCACTGGCGTCAACACGGGGCTGCACGGCCTTGGCTGCGTCTAGATCACCCCATTGGGGAATCACCTGGGTCTTCGTTAAAATTTGGGGCCATTCATTGGCAATAGACACTCGAGAAAATCCCTGATCGTTGAGGTATTTCAACATTTTGCTGCTGCCTTCAGGATCGCCAGATGCATTTTGAATCGAGATGCGGACGTTATCGACCGAGGCGGTATCGCGCTCAGCAGTCTGAGCCTGTTCCGAATCGGGCAAAACCCCAAAATAAGACTGCATGACCTTGTTCTTATCAGCATCATTCATGATCCAGTAGCTCAACTCATATTCTTCGGGCTGGCTAAATCGTCCAGGCAGCAGCACCATACGCAACTGTTCAGACTTGATCTGCAGACTAAACTGCATGAGCGCTAGCATTTCTCCCACGCTGATATTGGTATCTACATTTTTTTGGATCACTTCAAGAACCTGGGGCAGCTTCGTGAGGGTAAGGGGATTTGCTAATTCCTTTTGGAGGGCTTTAATCAACGTTTGCTGTCGCTGAGCGCGGCCAATATCGCCTAAGTTATCTTTGCGAAAGCGGCTAAACCCTTCAGCTTGTTGTCCATTGAGTCGTTGAAGTCCCGGCTCTAGGTCAATACTTAACCCCTGGGTTTTATCTTCATATAACATTCGATAGGGGACAAAGACTTCGACTCCGCCCACCACATCGACGAGTTCTCGAAAGGCTCCTGTACTCACACGCACATAGCGATCAACGGGGACATCATTGAGGGTCTCGCTGACGACTTCACTGGCAAGGTTGGCTCCACCTTCGTAGTTTGCCGCGTTGATTTTAGTCACGCCCACATCGGGGATTCTGACACGAGTATCGCGGGGAATAGAAAGGATGCTCACCTGCTTCTGATCGGGATCTAGCCGGGTTAGAAGCATGGTGTCGCTGCGGCTTTTAAAAGGGTCTAGAGTGCCATCTTCATTTTTATCTTCTAAGTTGACATCAACGCCCATGACGAGAATATTAACTGGACGAGATAATCCGTGGATTCCGGTGCGAAATAAGTCGGCAAGGGGAACGGCTCCGTCATGGGATAGCCCTGGAATAAATCGAAGGGGCGTGACTAAGGCCACGGTAGCCCCAATACCAGCAGAAAGGGTGGTCACGACGGTAAAGGTAAGCCCCCAGGTCAGAAGCCGCATCGTAGCACCAACGCGAGACGGTGGGGAAGCGCTACGCGACGGCTTTTGACTTGGTTTTGGCTTGTGTTTTTGCGGCCACGACCCTGATGATTTAGACCCCATTGATGTTGATAACTCCTCTCCCGCCGTTGATGTTGGGGCGGTGGCTATGGTGACGTGGGCAAGTGGTTCCAGTTCCCTGGACGATGGCGGTATGATTCACTCTAATAGAAAATGAGATGAACTCGTTAGATTCTGAACTGCAATCCCTATAGGACGTAGACCCATGCAAGCTGTGATCATCGCTGGCGGTAAAGGAACTCGGTTACAGCCGTTGACCTTTGGCTCACCCAAGCCTATGTTGCCCCTTTTAGATCGGCCTTTTCTCAGTTGGATGGTGGAGCGCTGCAAGCAGGCTGGAATTACAGATATTCTCATGAATGTGCGCTACCAAGCCGATCAGATACAAGACTATTTTGGTGACGGGGATGCCTTTGGGGTCCAAATCCGCTACGTGGTAGAGGAAACGGCCTTAGATACTGCCGGGGCGATGAAGCTGGCGGAACCCTACTACACTGGCGAACCCCTCGTCGTCTTCAATGCGGATATTTTGACGGATTTAGATTTGGCGGCTCTCATTGAGGTTCATCAAAAGACTCAGGCACTGGCGACGATAACACTCACGCGGGTTGAAGACCCAACGGCCTTCGGGTTGGTGGAGCTGGCTAATGATGGGGCTGTGGCGGCATTCAGGGAGAAGCCTACCGCAGAAGAAGCGGCGCAGTTGGGTATTGATACGGTGAATGCGGGGACTTATATCCTGAGTCCTGAAATTTTTGCTCAATACCCTGACAATCAGCCTCTTAGCTTTGAGCGAACCGTGTTCCCAGATTTGCTGGCTCAGCAGAAACGGGTATCGGGCTTTATTTGGGATGGCTATTGGATGGATTTAGGCACGCCAGCCAAGTATGTGCAAGGGCAGCTCGATATGCTAACGGGTAAGATGCCCTATGCACTGTCAAAATTTGCGACGGAGCAAGCTCCTACGGTGTGGGTGGCGAATTCTGCCACGGTGGATCAAGGCGCGAAGCTGACGGGGCCTTGTTTGATTTGCGATCGCACCCATCTTGGCCCCCAAGCCTCCATCGCGGCCAACACCGTCATCGGCGCAAATTCTTTGGTCGATCGCCCACTGTCATCGGGCCTCTATGCCCCTGGAACATTGGCAATCTAGGCTTGCTACCGTTGGCTTTCAGCTTGGAGGGAACGGGTGACGGGGAGAAATATTCCGCAGCGTCTCGCCCTCACCCCCCGACATGAATCACCGGGCGCTGCTCAGGATCATGCTCGGCTCTCCGTAGCACTTCGCGGGTCACCACTGCTGTATCCCCTTCACCAAAGAGCAAGTACCGCATTAGATATTGCACCGGGTTTCCCTCTGACCAACCGAAATAGGCATGGGGCAGTTTCCCGGTTTGATCGCGGATCTGGAGCAAAATGGCTGCGATCGCATTGGGCACTGCCGCACTTTGTGCCCTGAGAATTCGATAATTGCCAACTTCGACCCCTTCGACGTGAATCTTCTCTAAGAAGTCAGAGGCATCCGAAACCTGAATTTCTAGAAATAGAATCGGGTCTGTACTAGGAATATGGTTGTCTCCCCGAACTTCTTTCTCCTTGTGAAGATACTCCAAATGAAGAGACTCAATGGGATGTCGCCCCCGGCTGCGGTGGGCAATCAAGCGAATGGTGTGTTCACTTTCTTCGGAGATGAACTGTTTTGCCTTAGCGTCTAAGGCAATACTCTCAGCCCGAATCTCGGTAGACCGCCAAATTCGAGACATTAGGGACGTAACAATGATGGTCCCAATAAAGAAGGCCGCAATCTTGACGCCGTCAGGCCGCTCAAAAACATTGGCAATGGTGGTGTAGGCAAACAAAATCGTAATGATGCCAAAGAGAATGGTACTCCGCCGAGACTGCCGCCGATGGGCACCAAGGGTGACCGCAAACGAGGCCGAACTCATCAAGACCAATACTCCCGTGGCGTAGGCTCCTCCCTGGGCCTCGACATTGGCCTTAAACACTAGGGTCACCACTAAGGCAATGGCGGTGTATACCAAGGCCAGCGGTCGGCTTTTACGCGCCCAGTGCGGAGCCATGCCATAACGAGGCAGATAGCGGGGGACAATATTGAGCAGCCCCGCCATCGCAGAGGCCCCCGCAAACCACAGAATAAAAATGGTGCTCAGGTCATAGAGCGTGCCGAAGCCTTCACCGAGATATAAATGCGCTAGATAGGCAAGCGCCCGTCCGTTGGCCTTGCCCCTAGCCTGAAACTCTGCTGCCGGAATCAGTAACGTCGTCACGAAGCTACTCATGATCAAGAAGCAGCTCATAATCACTGCTGCCACTGTCAACAGCTTATGGGTGTTGCGAACCTGTGCTTTAACACTGTCTTTCCCCTGAGCATCACGGCCCTGGATTAGGGGCATGACCGCTACCCCTGTTTCAAACCCCGACAGTCCCAAGGCCAGCTTTGGGAACAGTAGGGCTGAGATGCCTAAGAGTACGAGGGGATTGTGGTGTTCGGCGAACAAAGCATTTCGCCAAGTACCAATCACATCCGGGTGGAGGATAATCTGCTGAAAGCCGACCGCAAGGGTCATAAGATTCAGCGTTAAATAGGTCACGACCAGAAAAACGGCCAGACCGATCGCTTCGCTAAATCCCCTTAAAAACACCGCCCCCAGCAAGACAACCAGGAGCATGGTAATGACAATGACCTGACCGTCTAAAAAACTAGGTACGAAGGGGTTCTCAACGATATGGGCAGTGGCATCGGCGGCAGATAGGGTAATCGTAATAATAAAATCAGTAGCGACAAACCCCAGTAAGCACAGCACAAACAGCTTGCCCTGCCACCAGTCGAGCAGGTGTTCGAGCATGGCGATGGAACCTTCTCCGTGGGGACTTGCGATCGCAACGCGTCGATAAATAGGCAACGCTCCGAACAGGGTTAGCAGCACCAAAATCAAGGTGGCAATGGGGGAAAGGGCACCAGCGGCTAAGGCGGCAATACCGGGATGGTACCCTAGGGTCGAAAAGTAATCTACGCCGGTTAAACACATCACCTGCCACCACGGCGATTTTGGATGTGGTGTTTCTTTGCCCTCAGACCGTTCCTCTTCCAATAGCCACAGCGCTAATCGTTTGAAATATCGTCGAGATGCAGTCACCGTATCGCTTCACTTTCCCTAGATGGTGGGAGCATATCTATGGCCCTGAATTGTGAAAATAGCCGCCGGTAAAACAGGGAGAGAGGAACAATCACGACTAACGCCAGAGGGGGCTTGATCTGCTCAAAAACGCAGGTATTATTCTTTGAGTGTTTGTATTATCGCACCGGATTGCTGACACAGTGCGCTAGCTTGGCGTGCGGAGTAAAATGACTGAGATGCAACCCCCTGGCAGGTATGTTATGTTATTGCCTATGCACTTTAGGGTGTTGTTTATGTCAATGAATTATTTAACCTATAGGAGGTGATGCCCATGATAGAAGGTAGTACTAAATTGGGTCATCAGATCGACTCTGGCCGGCTGTGTGCCGGGACTGTTCTCTAAATAATCTGCTGGTTCGCCAGTATGGTTCGGGGTTCTCCCGGCAGTCAGGTCTCAATCTGAAGACCCGCTAGACCGCTCCCAGCAAGCTACTGTAGTGTTACTACAAGGCAACTGCTGGGAGCGGATAGTTTTTTTAAAGGGTCACCGTGAATCTCAAGACGCTCGCTCAGCTTCAGCGACTGGTCACCTTTGGCTCTCGACATCGTGGCCTTGTTTCTCTGCTCTGCATTCTGGGAAGTCTGTTGACGGTAGACCGCATTTTCGCCGAGCTTTATCAAGTTAACGAGATCGCAATCGATATTGGATTTGCCCCCGAAGTCTGGCTGTCTTTGCTTGGGCTAACGCTGGGAACCCTGGTGATCGCAATTTCAATTGCGTCTCAGAATATTCCCAAAATTGCCGAACTCTACATTCAAGATTGGGTTAGCCTGTTCTACATTTGGTTCTTGATCCTGGGGGGTGCTCATGCCCTGCTAGTCAAGTTCCATCAAGAGTTTGGTTTAGACTGCACCGCCAGCGCCATTCTCAATCTCTACTTTTTTCTGCCACTGTCGATTGTTGTTTCATTTACTTATATTTTCTACGTTCTCAAGAGTATTCAGCCTCTCACCGTGATTAAAAAGGTTGTCCGAACCCACTACC
>JBAUJD010000532.1:0-7294 GCA_049683515.1 Thermosynechococcaceae cyanobacterium
CCCTAAGAGGAGTGAACCCAAAAGATGCCTGATTCCGTTGATTTAAATGGTCGAGCGGTTCATTTTATCGGAATTGGTGGCATTGGCATGTCGGCGCTGGCCCATGTGCTCGTCAAGCGTCATTTGCCTGTTTCTGGTTCAGATATCCGCCAAAGCAATATTACCCAAAAGCTTCAGACCCTGGGCGCTCAGATCTTTTGGCGACAAGATGCATCTAACTTCACAGAATTACTCAACGGTCAGTTACACGATATTGATGCGTCAGCGCTTCCCCAAGTGATCTGCTCCACCGCGATTCACCCTGACAACCCTGAGTATCAAGCTGCCGTCGAATTAGGCTGTCCGATCTTTCACCGCTCAGATGTATTGGCAGCTCTCATTCAAGAAACGCCCTACGGCATTGCCATTGCAGGCACCCACGGTAAAACGACTACCAGCAGCCTAGTGGGTTATGTCTTGCTGCAGGGGCAGCTTGATCCTTCCATTATTATTGGCGGCGAAGTTGCCGCTTGGGAGGGCAATGCTCGCGTGGGTGAAAGCCCCTATCTCGTAGCAGAAGCTGATGAATCAGACGGGTCGCTTGTCAAGTTCTCCCCTCAGGTCGGCGTGATCACCAATATCGAGTTAGATCACCCCGACCACTACGCCACTTTGGACCAGCTTTTAGACATTTTCCAAACCTTTGTTGATCGCTGCCAATCGCTAGTGCTTTGTCTCGATTGTCCGACGATTCGAGATCGCCTCATCCCTGCCAATACCAGCAAAGATATGTTGACCTATAGCTTGTCTGCAGAGGCAGGGGCCGACTATAGTGTTCAGGCCGTTGACTACAGTGCCTCAGGGACTTGTGCCCAGATTCTTGAAAAGGGTGAAGTTCTCGGAGAAATAAATCTGCCGATCCTAGGCGAACATAACTTGAGTAACGCGCTGGCCGCCGTTGCGATCGCACGTCAAGTCGGCATGGATTTCCCCGCCATTGCCTCTGCTCTTTCCAGTTTTGAAGGGGCAAGACGGAGATTCGAAAATCGCGGTGAAGCCCAGGGGATCTGCCTGATTGATGACTATGCCCATCATCCCAGCGAACTCACGGCAACCCTCGCCTCAGCCCGTCTGCAGGTGCAGCCTTCCACCGACAGCCCCGAACCCGCCTACCGCCGCGTCATCGCGGTCTTTCAGCCCCACCGTTATAGCCGTACCCATACCTTTATTGAAGAATTTAGTCGAGCCTTTAGCGACGCAGATGTCGTTGTGGTGACTGATGTCTATAGTGCCGGTGAAAAAGATATCGGCCTTATTACTGGTGAGCAAGTCACAGCCAGGATTACGGAGCAGCATCATGGGATTGTCTCCTATCAATCCACCCTTGCCGACGTGACTCAATATCTCTGTGAACACCTCCAGAGCGGTGATCTTGTGATATTCCTCGGTGCCGGAAATCTCAATCGAACCATTCCTGATGTACTCTCTTATTTTCAGAAGAATGAAGCCGATCAGACCTTAGACCAAGTCGCACTGCTATGACGCTCCATCCCATTGAGTTGCTCTCTGGCGAACAGATTCAAGCTCAGTTCTCCCTCGCCGATCACACGACCTTTAAGGTTGGTGGCTTAGCCGAGTGGTTTGTGGCACCCCAATCCATCGAAGATCTGCAATTAAGCTATGTTTGGGCGCTTGAGAACAATATAGAAGCAACCCTCTTGGGGGCAGGGTCTAATCTGCTGATCAGCGATCGCGGGCTTCCCGGCCTAATTATCTCCACTCGTCACCTGAAGCAACACCACTTTGATGAGCAAACGGGGCGCATCATCGTCGAAGCGGGCAAACCTCTCCCCAAGCTCGCCAAACAGGCTGCTCGCAAAGGTTGGGCTGGCTTTGAATGGGCCGTAGGCATTCCCGGCACAGTAGGGGGAGCCGTTGTCATGAACGCCGGTGCCCACGGGGGGTGTACCGCCGATAATTTAGTGGAAGCCCATGTCCTCAATCCAGACGGCTCCATTGAAATTTTGCCTGCAGCAGCCCTAGCCTATCACTATCGCTCCTCAATTTTGCAGCAAGACCGACGACCTCTGATTCGAGCCGTTTTACAGCTTCAGCCCGGTGCTGACCCTGAAGTGGTTCAGGCGACGACTCAAACCCATTTAAATCACCGATTAAGTACCCAGCCTTACGACTGGCCGAGCTGTGGCAGCGTCTTTCGCAACCCTCTCCCTCGCTCGGCGGGCTGGCTGATTGAGCAAACGGGTCTTAAGGGATATCAGATCGGTGGTGCTCAAGTTGCTGAGAAACATGCAAACTTTATCCTGAACTGTGGGCATGCTACGGCAAGTGATATCTTCAACTTAATTCGCTATGTTCAACATCGTGTTGAGCAAGAGTGGTCTCTCTCTCTGCATCCAGAAGTTAAGATGCTAGGAGAATTTCCTCAAGTTGCTTAGAGATATCCCGTTATCATAAAGAAGAGCTGCTCTACAGAATGGGCAGGGATTCTGCATTATCCGTCAATATCCACCTATAGATTTAAGTTAGAGACTATGGCAGAAGGACAAGGTTTTGGTTTCGGCCTCGGCAAGATGAAAGAGCTCGCTGAAGCAATTAAAAAAGCGCAGCAGGTCCAAGAAGGTGCCAAGCAGCTTCAAGAAGATCTAGAGGCAATGGAAATTGGCGGTGAATCCGGTGGCGGCATGGTTAAGGTCTTTTTGACCGGTAACCAAGAGCCACTACGGGTAGAGATCTCACCTGCTGCCGTCGAAGAAGGCGCAGAGGTCTTATCTGATCTCGTTGCAGCAGCCATGAAAGATGCCTATATCAAATCCACAGACACCATGCGAGAGCGGATGGAAGATCTAACCGGGGGACTTGATCTACCCGGCCTCAATATGTAAATGCTCAATATTTGGCACCCACCCAACATCAATTGATATTGGGCACGGGACGACAGATTCCCAACACATTCTCAAGAAGCCTGAACAGCTCAAGCTCAGTTGTTCAGGTTTTTTGATGGAAAACGCTTTCCGCCATTTATAAGGTTTATCCTTTGTCCAGAGAGTTTAGGGACTGGTGGACCAAGAATAGTCTTAGGATTCTGGCCCAGTTTGACAGTTGCGATTGAGAGGCGATATAGTCAGTGTTTGGGAAAACAATCACTACTTAAGCATACCTCTGCTGCTATCTAATCCATGCCCACTATCCAGCAACTCATCCGCAACCAGCGCCAAGAAATCATTAAGAAGACGAAGTCGCCAGCTTTGAAAAGCTGTCCCCAGCGTCGAGGTGTCTGCACTCGGGTCTACACAACAACGCCAAAGAAGCCTAATTCAGCCCTAAGAAAAGTCGCGAGGGTTCGCTTGACATCTGGCTTTGAAGTCACCGCTTATATCCCTGGTATTGGCCACAACCTCCAAGAGCACTCTGTGGTTATGATTCGGGGCGGACGGGTCAAAGACCTGCCTGGGGTTCGCTATCACATCATTCGCGGCACCTTAGATACTGCAGGTGTGAAAGATCGTCGCCAAAGTCGCTCTAAGTATGGTGCGAAACGTCCTAAGCCAGAGAAATAAAATTTCCCTATGGAGTCTGTCGTCATTGATCTCCCTAGAGAAAACTGCGTCAGGCTCTGTATTTTGTCCGATTTGATTCCAGCTCCATTACCTTGGCTGGTTATTTATTCACAGTCCTGAACATTAAAGTAGGTTCTCATGTCTCGTCGTATTCGCGTTCAAAAGCGTCCTGTCCCTCCCGACTCGGTTTATAACAGTCGGCTCATCAGCATGACCATTCGTCGGCTCATGAAAAGCGGTAAAAAGTCAGTGGCGTCCCGCGTACTTTACGGCGCTCTGAAGGTAATTGAAGAGCGAACCAATCAAGATCCACTGGAGGTCTTTGAGACAGCCGTGCGGAATGCGACCCCCTTGGTTGAAGTGAAAGCTCGACGGGTCGGTGGTGCGACCTATCAGGTGCCGATGGAAGTCCGTTCTGATCGGGGCATTGCTTTAGCCCTGCGCTGGATTATTTCTTTTTCTCGCCAACGGGCGGGTCGTTCGATGATCAGTAAGTTAGCCAACGAACTGATTGATGCCGCCAATGAGACCGGCGGCGCAATTCGAAAGCGTGAGGAGACGCATCGGATGGCAGAGGCCAATAAGGCGTTTGCGCACTATCGCTATTAAGGCCACTGGAGCTAAGAGTAAAATTATTGTAGAACGTAGTCTCGGCGAGTCGCTGAGACAGAGGAATTAGCTGTGGCAAGGTCTGTCCCCCTCGAAAAAATACGCAATATTGGCATTGCGGCTCATATTGATGCCGGCAAGACGACGACTACCGAGCGCATCTTGTTCTACTCTGGCGTGGTGCACAAGATCGGCGAAGTCCATGACGGCAATACTGTCACGGATTGGATGGAGCAAGAGCGAGAGCGGGGTATTACGATTACTGCGGCGGCGATTTCCACTAACTGGAAAGATCACCACATCAATATCATTGATACCCCCGGTCACGTTGACTTCACCATTGAGGTAGAACGCTCAATGCGGGTGCTTGATGGTGTAATTGCGGTGTTTTGTTCGGTCGGTGGCGTCCAGCCCCAGTCAGAGACGGTATGGCGTCAGGCTGACCGCTATTCAGTGCCTCGGATTGTGTTCGTTAATAAAATGGATCGGACGGGGGCTGATTTTTTCAAGGTTTATGATCAGATTCATGAGCGCTTGAGAGGGAATGCGATCGCAACTCAAATCCCTATCGGCAGCGAAGATAACTTTCGGGGCATCGTCGATCTCGTCAAAATGAAAGCCTTCATCTACAACAATGACGAAGGCACAGACATTGAAGAGACAGAGATTCCTGCCGACATTAAAGATAAAGCCGAAGACTATCACACCCGTTTAGTTGAGAGTGTTGCCGAAGCCGATGACACCCTCATGGAGAAATATCTAGAGGGTGAAGCTTTATCAGAGTCCGAAATTATCGCAGCTCTGCGACAGGGGACCATCGCAGGCAAAATGATCCCCATGCTGTGTGGATCCGCCTTCAAGAACAAAGGCGTTCAACTTTTGCTAGATGCCGTGATTGACTATATGCCTTCCCCCGTGGAGGTTCCTGCCATTCAAGGGCACTTAGAGGATGGCTCTGAGGCGGAGCGCCCCGCAGATGATGATGCACCCCTATCAGCCCTTGCCTTCAAAGTTATGACCGACCCCTATGGTCGTCTCACTTTTATCCGGGTCTACTCTGGTGTGCTGACCAAAGGCAGCTATATTCTCAACTCCACTAAAGATAAAAAAGAGCGCATTGCCCGTCTAATCATCATGAAAGCGGATGATCGTATTGAAGTCGATGAACTTCGAGCTGGCGATCTGGGGGCCGTTCTGGGACTTAAAGACACCTTTACCGGTGAAACCCTATGCGATCCCAAGGCTCCGATCATCCTGGAGTCTCTCTTTATTCCTGAACCGGTCATTTCGGTGGCCGTTGAACCGAAAACAACTCAGGATATGGATAAGCTTTCCAAAGCGATGCAGTCTTTATCCCAAGAAGATCCCACCTTCCAGGTCAGCATCGATCCTGAGACCAATCAGACGGTGATCTCGGGCATGGGTGAACTCCACCTCGAAATCTTAATTGACCGGATGCTGCGGGAGTTCAAGGTGCAGGCTAATATTGGTGCACCGCAGGTCGCTTACCGAGAAACCATTCGTAAAGCGGTAGAGGCTGAGGGCAAATTTGTGCGCCAGAGCGGCGGTAAAGGGCAGTACGGCCACGTCGTCATTAAGCTCGAACCGGGTGAACCGGGAAGCGGCTTTGAGTTTGAATCTAAAATCACAGGAGGGGCAATACCGCAGGAATTTATCAAGCCTGCAGAGCAGGGTATGAAAGAAGCTTGTGAATCTGGCATCTTAGCAGGTTATCCTCTTATAGATGTCAAAGTGACCCTCATTGACGGGTCGTATCACGATGTAGATTCTTCAGAAATCGCCTTCAAAATTGCTGGCTCTATGGCAATCAGAGAAGGCGCACTCAAAGCATCACCCGCTCTTTTAGAGCCTATGATGAAAACGGAGGTCGAAGTCCCCGAAGAGTTTTTGGGTCCTGTCATGGGGGATTTAATCTCTCGCAGGGGTCAAATTGAAGGACAGGAAGTGATCCAAGGGCTCTCTAAGGTCACAACCAAAGTTCCTTTGGCAACCATGTTTGGGTATGCCACGGATATCCGGTCTATGACCCAAGGTCGAGGTATCTTTTCTATGGAGTTTAGCTGCTATGATGAAGTACCTCGGAGTGCGGCTGAACCAATCATCGAAAAAAACACAGGGTACGCATAGATCATTGAAAAGGAATAGTTGATTCATGGCACGCGCAAAGTTTGAAAGAAACAAACCCCACGTCAACATTGGTACCATCGGTCACGTTGACCACGGTAAAACCACGTTGACTGCAGCTATTACCATGTCTCTGGCAGCAGAGGGTAATGCGAAAGTCAGAAAATATGACGAAATTGATGCTGCCCCCGAAGAAAAAGCTCGTGGGATCACCATCAATACGGCTCACGTTGAGTACGAAACCGATACCCGTCACTACGCCCACGTTGACTGCCCCGGCCACGCTGACTATGTCAAGAACATGATCACCGGCGCAGCCCAAATGGACGGTGCGATTCTAGTTTGCTCCGCTGCCGATGGTCCGATGCCCCAGACTCGTGAGCATATCTTGCTTGCCAAGCAGGTTGGCGTTCCTAGTCTAGTGGTCTTCTTGAACAAAGAAGATCAGGTCGATGATGAAGAATTGCTTGAGCTAGTTGAACTAGAAGTTCGTGAACTGCTCTCTGAGTACGATTTCCCTGGTGATGACATTCCCATTGTGGTGGGTTCTGCCCTCAACGCAGTGGAAGCTCTGACAGAGACTCCTTCCCTAAAAAGGGGTGACAATAAGTGGGTCGATAAAATTCTTGATCTGATGGATCAGGTCGATGCTTACGTGCCCACTCCTGAGCGTGACGTTGACAAGCCTCTGCTCATGGCGGTTGAAGACGTATTCTCCATCACAGGTCGCGGTACCGTTGCCACAGGCCGAATCGAGCGCGGGATCGTCAAAACGGGTGAGACCGTGGCGATTGTCGGTATTAAAGATACAAACACCACCACCGTTACCGGCGTTGAGATGTTTCAGAAAACCCTTGATGAGGGGATGGCGGGCGACAACGTGGGTTTGCTCCTGCGGGGTGTTCAAAAAGAAGATATTGAGCGCGGCATGGTGATCGCCAAGCCCGGTTCGATTACCCCTCACACCAAGTTTGAATCTGAGG
>JBAUJD010000533.1:0-6891 GCA_049683515.1 Thermosynechococcaceae cyanobacterium
CTGTCAGGCTAGCCTAGAAGTCTGTGAAGAACGGGATGTGAAGGGACTCTACAAACGAGCCAGGTCTGGCGAAATTGCCCACTTTACCGGCATTTCTTCACCTTATGAAGCACCTGAGCAGCCCGAAATCGCCGTGGAAACAGGCAGCAAGTCACTAGAGGACTGTGCCCAGCAGGTCATTGACTACTTAACAGAGAAGGGTGTCCTCAAGTAGTTTCTATTAGCGGCAATCGAGGAAAATATGACCACGCTTTTGGTAACGGGGGGAGCCGGTTTTATTGGTGCGAATTTTGAGCTCCAGCAGCGGGCTGATCAATCAGCCACGATTGTTAATCTCGATAAGCTCACCTATGCGGGTAATTTAGAGACGCTATCATCCCTGCAGACCGATGCGGGACATGTGTTTGTGGAGGGGGATATTTGCGATCGCACCGTAACCCAAACCCTCTTGCAAACCCATCAGCCCGACGCGATTCTCAACTTCGCTGCCGAAACCCATGTTGATCGGTCCATTGATGGCCCCGACCCGTTTATCAAAACCAACATCATGGGCACCTTCGAGCTACTAGAAGCAACCCGCCAGTATTGGCAAGGTCTACCCGCCGCCCAGAAGGATACCTTTCGCTTTCTCCATGTCTCCACCGACGAAGTGTTTGGCTCCCTAGGGCCAGAGGATCCGCCCTTCAGTGAGACGACTCCCTACGCCCCGAACAGCCCCTACTCAGCCTCGAAGGCCAGCTCAGATCACTTAGTGCGATCCTATTTTCATACCTATGGCCTGCCCACCCTGATCACCAACTGCTCCAATAATTACGGTCCCTACCAGTTCCCTGAAAAACTGCTGCCCGTGATCATCTTGAACGCACTAGAGGGTAAGGCGCTGCCCATTTATGGGGACGGCCAAAATATCAGGGACTGGCTCTACGTTGAAGATCACTGTCGCGCTATTGAGCATGTGTTGCTCCACGGCACTCCCGGCGAAACTTACTGCGTTGGTGGGAACGCTGAACGAACCAACCTATGGCTCGTCCAAAAAATTTGCAGTTTGCTTGATGAACTAGCACCCCAGACAACCCCCTACGCCGATCTGATCACCTTTGTCATTGATCGCCCTGGGCATGACCGTCGCTATGCCATTGATGCCAGCAAAGTAAAACAGCTCGGCTGGACCCCTACCGAAAAGATTGAGTCGGGTCTGCGAAAAACGATTGCATGGTACCTAGAACACAGAGACTGGTGTCAGCAGATTCATCAACGTCAACGCCTGGGACTATCGGTAAAGACAACCTCGTCTTAACCCCCTGCCAACCGACCCTTTGTTTGACGGTCTGAAGCCGCCCCCTTTAATGTAGTGTTAAGGGTGTGGGCCTATTAGAGACGGTAGAGAACAGGCATGAAAATTGTTGTTTTAGGTGGTGATGGTTTCTGCGGCTGGCCGACGGCCCTGCATCTATCAAACCTCGGACACGACGTTGTCATTGTTGATAATCTGTCGAGACGCAACATCGACAATGAGCTAGAAGCCTACTCTCTGACCCCCATCAGTTCCATGTCGGTCAGGCTTAAGGCTTGGCAAGAGGTTTCTGGTAAAGCGATTACCTTCTGTAACTTTGATATTGCCCAAGAATACGATCAGCTTCTCAATCTTTTAACCACTGAGCGACCCGATGCGGTGGTTCATTTTGCAGAACAGCGGGCGGCTCCCTACTCGATGAAGTCGTCGAAGCATAAGCGCTACACCGTCGATAACAATCTCAACGCCACCAATAACGTGCTTTGTGCGGTGGTTGAGTCTGGCCTTGATATCCATGTGGTTCACCTCGGCACGATGGGGGTCTACGGCTACGGCACTGCGGGCATGAAGATTCCTGAAGGCTACCTCGATATTCAGGTGGTCACCGATACGGGCAATGTGATTACAAAAGAGATTCTGCACCCCGCCAATCCGGGCAGCATCTATCACATGACCAAGACGCAGGATCAGCTTTTCTTTGCCTACTACAACAAAAATGATCAGGTCCGCGTCACCGATCTGCACCAAGGCATTGTCTGGGGCACCAATACAGCCGAGACCAAAAAAGATGAGCGCCTCGTCAATCGGTTTGACTATGACGGCGACTATGGCACCGTTCTCAATCGTTTCTTAATGCAGGCGGCGATTGGCTATCCGCTCACGGTGCATGGGACCGGGGGGCAAACCCGTGCCTTTATTCATATTCAAGATACGGTGCGGTGTGTGCAGTTGGCAATTGAGAATCCACCTGCGGCGGGTGAACGGGTTCAGATTTTGAACCAAATGACAGAAACCCATCGAGTTCGTGATCTGGCAACACTGGTCTGTGAGATTACAGGAGCCGAGATTGAGTATCTAGATAACCCTCGAAACGAGGCGGCGGAGAATGAACTATACGTCGATAATCAGTGCTTTTTAGATCTGGGTCTAGAACCCACCAAGCTTAATGAAGGGTTGCTCAAGGAAGTGACGGAAGTGGCTTCTAAGTATGTGGATCGTTGCGATCGCGACAAAATTCTGTGCACCTCTAAATGGCGCAAAAAATAACTAGACAATCATGCCTTCCAGCGCAGCCTGAAGTTCCTGCGTGAGCGACTCTATTTCTTGTCGGGCATGGCGACGGTCTTTCTGGTAGGTGGGCCATCGCTCCGTCACAGAAAGGGGTTGACCTGCGGTAATTCGTAGGGATTTCAGTCCTAGATTGGGTGGGCTGTGAGGGTCGCCCCCCTTCAAATTTTCGATCACTTTCCAGACCAGTAAAATCACTTCGGCAAAGCGATCTACGGTAGGCTTCTGCACAATGTAGTGCCCCGTCACCGACGAGATTCGTTCTACTAAACGCATGTGGCCTAGTTTAATGCTGGCCTCTTCTGCAACCCAATCCGCTAAGCCTTGCTCTAACGGTGAAAGCTCGGCGACATCCTCGCGATAGATACGGTTCCAGCCCGCCTGCTCTAGTTGGCGGCAGCGATCGGACAAGGTGCCCTTGGGTGTCTGACCAAAATAGTTTTCAGCAACCTGCAACGCTACCTCTAGGCGAGACCTCAGACGTTTTTCCAGATACTGATTTCTACAGCAGTCCTTAGTCTCTGGATCAGAGGACAGATCAGGGAAAGTGCGTTGATAGTAGCGTGAATAAAACACTTCCATCACATCTAGAATGCGATCGCTCAAGCGCAGCAGCCGCCCGTACAGAACATCGGCCTGGGGAGCCGGAATGAGGCCAGTGGGGATCGCTACGGCTTCAGAGACCCCTGCTGATTCTTCCATCTCAGTGAGCAGATCTTCTAAACGCGACCATTCTAAATTCATATAGGCATATTGAATACCAATGGGAACCACATACACTGGCTCCGAACGATCTGCCTTGGCGAGATCTTCCGCACACCAAAATCCAAGCTGAGCAGCTCCAGGCTCTAACGGCGCAACCAACTCACTATGCTCATTGGTTCCCCCTTCTGGGGCCAGCGAGAGCGGGATATGACCATTAGCAAGCAACTCGCGTGCGGCTCGTAATCCTTTCCGGTCGGCTTTACCGCGAAAAATAGAGGTGCCCCCCAAGCGCGGAAAGAGCCAGCTCACAAATTCACCGGCCCATAGCGGAATGCCCCGGTCATACATAAAAAAGCTGCGAACGGGCTGCTTAAACTTGACCCCCATTTTCTTTGCCACTTTGGGGACCGCATACCAAAGCAAATAGGCCATTACAAACGGGTCTGCAGTGCCGGGATGCCGAAAGGTCAGCAACATGCGTAGATTACCGGCCTGAAATTTCTGATAGAGATCAACTAGAATCTCAAGATCTTTTGTCTCAATGGATGCGATAGAAAGTTTATATCGCATCCATGCAGGGAGCAGAAACTGAACGACCCGAATAACGACAGGGTCGAATTTATGCGGCAGAAACTTAAGCGGCGGCTGAACGGTGCGAATGGTCTGCGGCAAAACAAATGGCTCCGAGCAATGCGGTCTTATCCCTTAGTCTAGAGAATACCCCGTCTGTCTACTGAACTCATTGGTGCGCTTTATGAACCGTCCGTCCCGCAATCGCCCCTATGCCACGGTTGTTTTTGCCATGAGTGCCGATGGCAAAATTGCCGATGAAAACTCTCAGGCCTCCTTTGGCTCTGAGGCTGACTACGCCCATCTCGAACGTCAGGTTGCTTTGGCTGATGCGATTTTGGTTGGGGCTGGGACACTGCGAGCGGGACGCACCGCCATGCGAGTCCAAAATCCAGACCTGATTCAAGCTCGCCTTAAGCAAGGTCAGCCGGAGCAGCCGCCTCAAATTATCTGTACCCGCTCCGGTCGCATTGACCCTGAACTGCCTTTTTTCCGTCAGGCCATTCCTCGATGGCTGTTGACCACCCAGGCGGGAGCACAATCATGGCAGCCACCCCAGTTTGAGAAAATTTTAGTCCATGAGGCTTCTGAGCAGTCGGTGGATTGGCGCGCGGCCTTTGCTCAGCTTCAGGAGCTGGGCATTGAGAAATTGGCGGTTCTCGGTGGTGGAGAAGTAGTTGCTGCATTGCTGGCCGAAGAGCTGATTGATGAGGTTTACTTAACGGTGTGCCCTCTGTTTCTAGGGGGAGCAGAGCGGCCTACCCCTGTGGGGGGAGCTGGTTTTACCTTGGCTGATGCGCCTCGTTTGTCTTTGTTAGATATGCAGCAAATCGATCAGGAGCTATTTTTGCACTATGCGGTTATTGCTTCGTCAGACTGAAACGATCGCATTGATACTGAAACATTTTCGTTCTTATTTCAACGTTGTTTTGGCTGCACTGGTGAGTCTGGGAGTTGCGATCGCACTGAGTTTGACTGCATTGTTAGAGCAGATGATTTACCTTAAAAGGAGTTTTGGCTTCTGGCGGTGATGAATCAAGTGCAGCTTTCCCTAGCCTGGATCGAGAAGATTGGTGATATTTCCCAAGCCGCCTGGGATGCGTTAGCACTGCCGTTGGCGACGCCGTTTTTAGAATGGCAGTGGCTCCATAATTTAGAGACATCGGGCAGCGCCACGGCCAGGACGGGCTGGCAGCCAAACCATTTAACGGTCTGGCGTGAGAATACCCTCGTTGCAGCAGCTCCCCTTTATATCAAGAGCCACAGCTACGGAGAATTTGTCTTTGACCATCAGTGGGCTGATTTATCCCATCGCCTCGGTTCAAACTACTACCCCAAGCTGCTCGGAATGACGCCCTTTACCCCTGCTGAGGGCTATCGGTTCTTAATGGCACCGGGGGAAGATGAGGATTTGCTGACGGGGGTAATGGTGCAGGCAATTGATCAGTTTTGCGATCGCAATCATCTTTCCGGCTGTAATTTCCTGTTCGTTGACCCTGAGTGGCGACCAATTATCGAACGACACGGCTTCACAAGCTGGCTCCACCACAGCTATATCTGGCAAAACCAAGACTTTGGCTCCTTTGATGATTACCTTGGTGTTTTTAATGCCAACCAGCGGCGCAATATTAAACGAGAGCGCAAAGCCGTCAGCAAAGCAGATCTAAGGCTCCAGACCTTCACGGGCGAAGAGATTCCGAGCGAGCTATTTAGGCTCATGCATCACTTTTATCAAGACACTTGCGAAAAGTTTATGTGGGGGAGCAAGTATCTGACGCAGCGATTCTTTGAGCAGTTGGAGGGGAGTTATCGCGATCGCGTCCTCTTTGTCGCCGCCTACGACGTGAACAACGGGGCGCAACCTGTGGGCATGTCCTTTTGCTTAAATAAAGGCGACCAGCTCTATGGCCGTTACTGGGGTTCGTCTCAAGAGATTGACTGCCTTCATTTTGATGCTTGTTACTATACGCCGATTGAATGGGCGATCTCGAACGGTATCCGTCGCTTTGATCCAGGGGCCGGGGGACGTCATAAAAAGCGCAGAGGCTTTAAGGCGACCCCCAACCACAGCGTTCATAAGTTCTACAACCCTCGATTGCAAGAGATTTTGCTCCACTATATTGGCGAGGTCAATGAAATGGAGCAGCAAGAAATTGATCAGATTAATCAGGATTTGCCACTAAAGTCAGAATCCTGAAGTCATAGTGACTCACAGATTTAGGTGAGGTACGGGATAAGCTAGAAGATACAGATACAATACAGAATCTTTATGGCAATGACCCTTGCTGTCACCAAAGCCATCACGACGCTTAGAGAAGCCCATGAGCGCTTTGGCCTGAGTCAGGTCGCAGATGAATCATTTTTTACCGAGTGGCGCAATCTTTTACCCGCACTTTCGGCGGCAGAAATTGCTGAGTTAGAGCACCTTAAAAGACGCTACCTCTATTACATGGAAGATGGCGAAATCAGTGAGGGAACGGCAAACATTATTATGGTGTCGCCCTTGCTAGATACGTTGGGCCTCTGTGACCCGCCCTATCGCATTCGAGGTGAGCAGTGGGTACGGCTAGCATTAAAGACTGAAACGGAGACTGGACCAACGGTGTTAGAAGGACGGATTGACGCACTGACACTGCAGGGGAATTTGTGGTTAGTGGTTGTAGAAGGCAAGCGCGGCGGATTTAACGTACTTCAGGCTATTCCTCAGGCATTGGCTTACATGATGGGGAATCCTAACCCGGAGCAGCCCGTATTTGGACTGGTGACCAATGGTTATGACTATCTATTTCTCAAGTTAGTTCAAGGCGATAGCCCTCGCTATGCTCTGTCTCACAATTTCACGCTGCTGTCGGATGAGAATAACAATCTGATGCGTGTGGCGAAGGTTTTGAAGCGTTTGATTCGAGGGACTGAGGCCAACGAAGTCTAATTTTGGCGACCCCAGACGATCTTAGTGCCTAAACGATTCTGCTTGTGGTATTGGGCTATTGGTTGTTATGTCTCTATCCCACTGTGTCGTAATTTTCGTAAGCAGT
>JBAUJD010000534.1:0-2814 GCA_049683515.1 Thermosynechococcaceae cyanobacterium
CAAACTCAGAAACCCGCCTCTGTAATCTTCATCGCGCAGCCGGTGGGCTAAGACCGTTTGTAGCGAAAAATACCCTTTGCTCTAAGAGCCGATACAAAAATCCTGAAGTCCTGAAGCTGATGCCGCAAGCAATCTAGAGACAACGTTACACTGCAAGCAAGGTCAGATTTCAACACACAACTTAAGTGAGCGAGGCCCAATAATGCCAAAGGATACGCTGACGGTTGGAGACTATTTAGCGAAGCGTTTACAAGAGATCGGTCTAAACAAAATCTTTGGTGTCGTGGGTGATTACGTCCTAGATCTGATGGACGTGTTGCTAGACAACGACCTCCAGCTTATTGCCACCTGTAATGAACTCAATGCCGGGTATGCCGCCGATGCCTATGCCCGTCTCAACGGCGTCAGCGTCGTATGCGTTACCTATAACGTAGGTGGCCTTAGCCTCGTCAATGCGATAGCGGGAGCCTATGCAGAACTGGTGCCCACGATTGTGATTAGCGGTGCGCCGTCTACCACTCAGCAACGGCAAAACTTACTGCTGCACCACACCGCCGTTGACTACAATCTGCAGCTAGAAATCTTTGAAAAAATTACGGTTGCAGCCGTTCGACTCACCAGCCCCACTCAAGCCGCAAGACAGATTGATAATACGATCGCAGCCTGTCTGCGAGAGCGCCGCCCGGTGTATATCGAAATCCCCACCGATATGGTGGATCAGCCCTGCCCAGTCGCTGAAACTGTAGACTTACCGCCCAGTCCCATCATTGATGAGCAGGCGCTTTCTGAAGCAGTGGAAGAAGCCGTTACGCTTCTAGGGCAATCAGAGCAGCCGGTCATTCTTGCAGGGGTTGAACTCCATCGCTACGGCATTTCAGATTTACTCAAAGACCTATTGGCGAAGACGGGCTATCCTTTTGCGACAACACTGCTGGGCAAATCAATTCTCTCCGAGATGCATCCTCAGTTTATCGGCAGCTATGCAGGCACCTTGAGCCAAGAATACGTTCGGCAACGGGTCGAAACCTCAGACTGTATTCTATGTCTGGGTGCGTTTATGTCTGACATTAATCTCGGAGGGTTTACGGCCCAATTGCCTGACGCACGACTCATTAATGCCAACTCAGATAAGGTAAAAATCAAGCATCACTTTTACCATCCTGTTTCTCTGCCGGTCTTCATGAAAGGTTTAACCGATAAGCTGCAGCCCAAACCGTCGGCCTCTTTAAACATCAAACCCGCCAAAGATCAGTGGTCAGAAACCTTTACGGTTCAACCTCAGCATAAGCTCACGAATGAAAGATTCTACGATCGCATCAATCGATTCATCTACGAATTAGGCGGTGAGTCAATCGTCATCGCTGAAACCGGAGACGCCCTGATCGCCACCATTGACCTGATTTTGTACGGCAACACAGAATACATTGGGCAAGCGCTCTATACCTCCATTGGCTTTGCAGTGCCTGCCTGCTTAGGGGCGGCACTTGCTGCCCCTGAGCGCCGCCCCATTGTGTTTGTTGGCGATGGTGCCTTCCAAATGACCTGCCAAGAACTCTCCACCATTATTCGGCATCAGCTCAACCCCATCTTTTTCTTGATCAACAACGATGGCTACAGCATTGAACGTGCAATTCATGAAGGCTCCTACAACGACATCCAACCCTGGAAATATCACCAAATTCCTCAGATTTTTGGGGGCGGCTGGAGCTGTGAGGTGCAGACAGAAGGGGAACTCGAAGTTGCGCTAGAAAAGGCGCAGCAGAATTTAAGTTGCCTCTCTTTTATCGAGATTCACCTTGATCGCCTTGATTATTCTCTGGGGGTAAAGCGATTGGGGCAAACCTTACAGCAGCGACGATCTCCGTCATAGCGAAGTCAGCGCTGCTCCCAGTGCTTGACCAAGATAGATGGGATTAGACCTTCTGTGCTTGCTGAGCTTGCAAAAAGCGTGTATTGACGGCGTCCCAGTTCACCACATTCCACCAAGCGGTCAGGTAGTCGGCTCGACGGTTTTGGTACTTTAAGTAGTAAGCATGTTCCCAGACATCGTTGCCCATAATCGGGTAGTTCCCTTCCAGCAGTGGACTATCTTGGTTGGCGGTACTGGTCACCTTGAGGGTACCGTCCTGGGTGAGAACAAGCCACGTCCAGCCACTGCCAAATTGTTTAGCCCCAGCCGTGTTGAAGGCTGTTTTAAAGGCGTCGAAATTGCCGAAGGTCTTGGCGATGGCTTGGGCAAGTTCCCCCGTCGGTTGACTAGGGCTGTTGGGGGTCATAATCGACCAAAACATCGTGTGATTGGCGTGACCGCCGCCGTTGTTACGAACGGTGGTCCGAATATCTTCTGGCACACTGTCAAGATCGCGCAACAGCTTATCCACAGGTGTGCCCTTCAGTTCGGGATGCTTTGCGATCGCTTCATTTAAGTTCTTCACGTAAGCCGCATGATGCTTATCGTGATGCACCATCATGGTTTGAGTATCAATGGCTGCACTCAGCGCATCATAGGCATAGGGCAACGGAGGCAGACTAAACTCCCCGGCTTGGTTCTGAGTGTTCTGAGTTAACAGGCTGGTCTCGGCTTGCCCCCCTAAGAGTTGTGTGTCGATGGGGGCGATCGCGGCAACACTGCTGAGGGGGTGTAGACCACCCCATAAAAGAGTCGTCGCCAACACCACCGAGAAAACGCCTGTAAACAAATGCCTAATTCTCATTGCTTTGACCTGCTGCTTTACAAAATACGTTCTGACAATCTAGCTCTGAATGTGTTGGAGAACTTGTACAACAAGTTCTCTCCAGAGATGTGTCTCTACG
>JBAUJD010000535.1:0-6032 GCA_049683515.1 Thermosynechococcaceae cyanobacterium
CAGCCAGCCCCGCGTTATCGGCAACCCGCAGATCACGGCGATGCCAAAACAAAATCAAATCAGCCATATCTCTCTAAGCAAACAGAGTTTCCCGAAGACCGTTACGCCTTGCCGTAGCGTTGCACAATATACTGGTGAGCCGCAATCTCTTCAGTATCGGGTAGCGTCTTCAGCTTAATCGTTTGATCTTTGTATTTTCGGGTCAGCGCCAGCCAAATCATGTAATCTGCGAAATGAGGATTCTTGGGTAGCATCGACCCATGCATATAGCTGCCAAACACGTTTTTGTACCGCGCTCCCTCATGCACCGCCTCATGGTTGTTGCCAAACCCAGCGCGAGTACTTGCCAACGGTGCGACATCCTCACCGAGGTAGGTCTGTCCTGAGTGATTCTCAAACCCCACTAACGTTTGAGGAATTTCCTTCGGCTGATCATAAATAGTCTGGATCTCTGCATAGGTTTCGGGCGGTAGCTCTACCACTAAATTGCCAATACAGCGGCCCTTCACCTCTTTGCTCGGAGCCTGCGTTTTGACGTTGATAATCCCTAGCCCCTTGGTTTCTTGGTTATCCCCCATTAAAAAGGTATTGCCCATGAGCTGATAGCCACCGCACACACCCAAAAAGACGGTTCCGGCTCCAGTATCTGCGCGAATTGTCTCTTGTTTAAGCTGATGGAAGTCATCGACCACAGCAAGCTGATCGTTATCTTGACCGCCCCCCATAAAATAGATATCGGTTTGACCCGATGTCGTAGAATCCCCCAGATTTAACGCATTGAGTTGACAGTCAATGCCAAGCCATTGGCAGCGACGTTTTAGAGTGACGACGTTACCCAAATCTCCGTAGAGATTGAGATTGTCAGGATAAAGGTGAGTCAGCGTTAAAGATAAGGTCATAGCTTGGGGCACTTGAGTTGATTCATTAACTATCGTTACTCTCACCTCCTAAAAGCGAGAGGAGAAAATCAAAGCTTCTGGCTGCTCTCCCCCCAGAATTGGGGGGCTGGGGGGGAGAGTGCAATATTTGTGCGATTTCCCAGACTTATTCGTACATCACAAACGAATGAATGAACCACCTAATTCAACATCAGTCCCATCAGCTTACGGAACTCTAGCATGGAGGTGTAGGTAGGCATCACGCAAACGGTATCGCCATCAGCAGCCTGCTCAAAGGACAGGTCTATTGCACTCTGAATACTTTCCATTGTGCTGATTTTATGATCAGGTTCTGTAAAGGCATACTTGAGCCGCAGATGCATATCCTTGGCGCGAACGCCCGTGCAAATCACCCAGTCAATATGGGCCTTATTGAGTAGCTCTAGCTCGCTATCCCACAGCCAAGACACATCTTTGCTGTCAGCAGTATTGTCGTTGATTGCCAAAATCAGACGTAGACGCGGAATCTTACGGAGCAGATCTAGATTTAGCGTAAAACTGGCCGGATTTTTAATCAGCAACAGCCGGTAGTTAATGCTTTTTTTGCCGTCAGTTTTCACCAGCAACTCACCCCGACCAAAGGCAGGTTCAAAGGCTGTTAGCCCCTGCATCAGCTTTTTGTCATCAATATTGAGAAGCTTGCCGATGGTGATAGCGGTTAGGGCATTATAAACATGAAAAAATCCCGGTGAGGAAATCTGGGCATCGTGGTACTGAAGATCTACGTTTCCGACTTGGCCGGTGACATCAAAGCTGGTGGTGAGGTCGTCGTTGATGCGAATGTTTTTGGCCCGGAGAATATTGGTTGCGATCGCATCGGTATTTCTCGTCTCCCCCTCATAGGGCAAAGAATCCGTATACTCTACGGGCAGCGACACATAATGCGTCTGGTTTCCTAAACCCTCTGCGAGTCTTGACGTTCGGGGGTCATCGCCATTGACGACCGCGATCGCCATTGGACTTTGGGCAATGCCATCTCTAATATAGGCTTCGGTGATATCAATCTCACCATAGGCATCGAGCTGATCGCGGTACAGATTGGTCACGGCAATAATCTTCGGTTTCAGAGCCTTCGCAATCCGAGGCAGCGTCGCCTCTTCGACCTCTAGCACCGCATGGGTAAAATCCAGACTGCCAAAAAAATTGGCCTGCCTCATTAACTCCGACAAAATACCCTGGCGCAAATTGGCCCCCGCACTGTTGCGGAGCAGCTTCACCTCCGGGGACTGACTCAGAAGAGAACTCAGAATCGTCTGTGTCGTCGTTTTACCATTGGTGCCAGTAATGACAATAATGTTCGGAATCTGATCGAGCAGCGCTTCAAAGGCAAACGGGAAATATCGATTCACCAACAATCCGGGCAGAGCCGTTCCAGACCCTCGCTTGGTGAGTCTCAGTATTGCGACCAGCAGCCGAGAGCCGACCAAGATAGGTGCCAGTAAAATGCGCTTAAACGGATTTGAGGTGGCCATGTTTTTGAAATCGCCCTGATCTTGCCCCTGCACTAACTCACGCATAATACCGCAAGACATTGATTCTCAAGCCATGATTTTTTAACGGAGACGCCATCAAGGGGCACTTGAGTGATCTCAATTTCCAGGCGGCACTCCAGCTAGACCACCAAATAACTCCGATGGACCGAGCATGAGTGAGCATTATTTAGATGAGCACAACGCTTAACCATAAAATCTATTGTTAAGCCAATTTTTCTTGATTAAAAGAAAACATTCGTTAATATAGTGTCTAAGGAGTCTTGTCCATTGGAACAAGCCATATTCCTGTTCAGTCAAAGTTGAAAGTATTCTACCCGTTGTACCCATGCGTTATCGTTCTCTCCCTTTAGTGGGTTGTGCCCTGGTCACCAGTTTAGTTATCAGTCAACGGGCAGGCATTGCCGCCGAGAATATCGCCATCGCGCCACTCCCTGACTTGCCTGACCCTAGCCTCTTTCTCCCATCAGCAGAGAAGCCGCAGGTCTTAAAGCTCAATCTCACCACTAAACAGGTCACAATATTTGAGAGTGGTAAAGCAGTTAAGAGCTATCCTGTCGCGGTGGGCAAAGAAGGCTGGGGCACGCCCGTCGGCAATCACGAAGTTAAAACCATGTATCGCAATCCACCCTGGAAAAATCCCTTCAAAGGGGGCGTTATTCCCGGCGGTGACCCCGCCAATCCCCTTGGGCGGCGCTGGATTGGGTTTTGGACCAATGGCAAAAACTGGATTGGCTTCCACGGCACTCCCAACAGAGGCTCTGTCGGTCGGGCTGCGTCCCACGGCTGTGTGCGCATGTACAACGAAGACGTTGAAGAGATGTTTGAAATTGTCAAAGTTGGCACCCCCGTCATCGTTTACCGCTAGGGTGCCGGTTGCGCCCAAAAATCAGTGACGTCATACCCTAGGTTTGCTAGCATCTGCCTCAACAGCGGCAAACTTAGGCCAATAACGTTGCTATGGCAGCCCACGATTTTATCGATAAATAAACCGCCATACCCATCTAGGGCAAAACTGCCTGCACAGTAAAGGGGTTCTTCGGTGGCAACGTAGGCTTCAATTTGGCGATCGCTAATTTCAGCAAAATGCACTTCAGTCATTTGGTGACGGATGAGCGATTGCCCCCTGTCTAGCAGAGCATGGCCCGTATAGAGGTACCCCACCCGTCCTCGCATATTGCTCCAGCGTTCTATTGCCTCTGCTGGGTTTTTAGGTTTCCCGTAGATTTTTCCCTCTAATTCCAACACTGAGTCACAGCCCAGCACTAGAGCTGGAGTCATCTGCTGCTTCATCACGATATCTGCCTTCCCTGCAGCCAGCGCCTCCACTAGCTCAGATACGGTAGAACACTGCACTAGAGACTCATCATAGTCACTGGGCTGAACCACAGGGGACAATCCAGCACTCTTCAAAAGCTGGCACCGTGCAGGAGAGGCAGAAGCCAACACAAACTTCAGAGCTGTTTTCATTGCCGTCAATCCTCAATGCCATCACTACGACCGAGCCACCCTAGACCATATTCGTCAAACTGATTACAGAATCGCTGGGGTGAAACAAACTATAATTTACCGTAGCAAAAGCTTACGGAGAATAAAGTCCATAACAAAAGCAGCATAGAAAACCTACGCTGCTCTAGAGAATCATGGAGTTTTTAAAGGAATGGGACGAAATGCTCGCCCTCTCACTAAACCAAGCTTCGCCTTGAAACATGTTTTTCAAAGGTTGCCTGCGTTTGCTGAAGCAACTCTTCTCGACTATTCTCAACTCTTGTGAGGGTCGGAACTAAATTACGGGCCTGCAAAGTCATGTGGAGCTGCAGGTGAGCCACGTAATCGCTTAGCTCTTCATTCCCAACTGAATTGACTCGTGAATCTAAATACAAGGTGTTCTCCTTTATGTTCACATTGCGCTTGAATCACCATGAATACCGTATCATTGGAGACTTTACACAACTGACGCCTTGCAACAAAGCGTAATCGTTCGCCCCTGAGTTGCTTACAAAAATTAACTTGACTTGAGTATTCACGTTACTTTCTCTTTACAGCGTAACCGACTTCAACGATTCAGTGCTCTGGGTTGAATCAGAGTACTAACCATTGGCAAGAGAGACCATAGAGAAAGAAAATGATAGATAACAAGATATTATTAAATATTTCGCAACGTTCTCAGGGGTGTAAGTCCCTCTCCTGATTCCAGTCTTTAAGCTAGAAGTACGTGATCATCTAGCTCTATCGTTAGGCTCTCTAATGTATTGAAGTTATGCATCAACAAATCCAGTTTTGCGAGGGGCTTCGATCTGCATCCAGCGACGCAGCATTGAAGGATATTTGTACCGAAGACCTTGAACAGCTCTGTCAGTTAATGCAAGTCGCTGCCTTTTGGGCTTGCGATCGCACCCTTGAAGACTGGGCGATCGCCCTGAAGCATAGTTTCCCGGTTATCAGCGTCTGGAATCAAAACACCCTGATTGGCATTGCCCGTGCCACTTCCGACGGTATTTACCGCGCCACGATTTGGGATGTTGTAATTCACCCTGACTATCGTGGAGAGGGGCTAGGACGCAAGTTGGTGCAAACATTGCTGGCGCATCCGCACATGAATAAAGTGGAGCGCATTTACCTGATGACTACCCACCACCAAAGCTTTTATGAAGGGATTGGGTTTGAGGGTAATACTAGTACAACAATGGTGATTGATCAGCAGCGCACCTCTGTCCAGTTCCTATCAGAACAGCAGGTTTTTGAAGAAGTCTAAGTCGGCTCGGCGGTTGAACCGAGCCAGTAAATTCCCGCAGAGTCGCCATTACACGGGGGTGAGCTGCAGGAATTGCTGGACTTGCTCTAAATAGGTTGGTGCATCCTCCAGCATCGGGAAATGACCGGTTTCAGGAATGACTTTATAGGTGACCAGAGGGTTCAACACCGATGCCTGTTTACCCATCTCTGCCGTAATGATGCGATCGTATTCGCCAGAAATTAGCAGCACAGGCATTTTGAAGCTTGCATATTCTTGAGGCATCTCCCGCGCAGCTTTCTCGCTAACGGCCTCTAGCATCGTCCCCAATGCCGCCTCATAGTCAGCGATCACAAAGTCCTCTAAGAATGCCTGACGGAGCGGAGCGGGGATGGGGCGGTGCAAAAAACGAGCCATAAACATGCGGTCAGCCCCCGGAATCTTGGTCAGCCAAGCGGGACGGAACTTAACGACGTAAGCTCCAAATTTATGAAATTGCTTGAAGGCAACCTCATCATATTCAAACAGACCATTACAGGTCAGAATTGCTCTATCAATTCTGTCAGGGCATTGATTCAAAAACAGAGCCGCAATCGATGCCCCCATCGAGTGAGCATTAAGATAGATTTTTTCAAGCTGCAGCGCGTCTAAAAGCGCCTCAAGATCATCGGCATAGGCTTCTAGGTCGTAAGATTGCGACGGCGTATTAGACACCCCCCGAGACTGACCAAAGCCTCGCTGATCGTAGAGCAAACAATCAAAGCGATCTGTCAACGCCTGAGCGGTTGACTGCCAGTAGCGACCCGAACCACCCCAGCCATGCATAAAGACCATGACCGGCTTCCCGGTGGGATACTCGCCTGAGTGAAC